>CAMPBP010000243.1 GCA_946639085.1 uncultured Lachnospiraceae bacterium | reverse complement strand
CAAGCGATGTATATTTCAGACAATCCCAGCCTTCCAAGGTGCTCTACAGATTTCTGTTCCAGCCCTACAACGATGTTTTGTGGTATCTGTTCGCACTGTTCCTTTTCTCAATAGTGGCGTTTTTGACATACAGGGTTATAAAGAACGTTCTTGCGGCCTGGATATTCCTGTGTGTTATATCGGCCGCGATCGTGATCGTATTTGTTATAAATCAGGCGTGGGTTTGCGAGCACATTTCCATCGGCTGGTGGCTTACCAAGATAACGCCGTATATACCGATGTATATTTTCGGAGGCATTGTGGGACTTCATTACCGTGACGGGCTTAAAGTAAAAGCAAAATCTTTTGCATGGCCTGTCTTTTTACTGGCTTCGTTTGCGGTGGTGCTCATCAAATACAAGTTTGACGAGGTGCCGATCGTTTATTGGCTTTCTATGTTCTTCGGCCCGGTCATTTTATGGAAGGCGATACCCGAGAACATTTTCAAAGCCGGAAAGATCATAGACTTCATATGCGAGCCCTCATTTCTTATCTACGAATTTCAGCTTATGTCGTTTTGGATATGGCAGTCGGTATTTTACAGATTTGATATGACACCGGCTGCAAGAGAGAGGCTCATCTGCTTATGCGCATATGTGTTTATATATATATTGTTCTATGCCTGCAAGGCCGTGTGTCCGCATCTTTTGGGCATTGCTACAGGCTTCAGAAACGGTAAGGATTTCACCAAAAAGGAAAAGAAAGCGTAAGTACTCGCCTTGTCTTTGCCCGTGTATGGTGCTATAATTGCTAAATTGTAATCAAACATGATTTTCGGAGGATTTATGGTACAGTCAAGAACTCACAATTGTAATGAATTAAGATTGTCCGATGTAGGTAAGAAAGTTACTCTCGTCGGATGGTATGAGAATATAAGACGTGTCAGCAAGAATCTCGGATTCGTTATCTTAAGGGATTTCTACGGAACAACTCAGATAGTTCCCGAAACCGAAGAGATGATGGAGAAGTTCTTAAGCGTAAACTGCGAGTCCACACTTCTTGTCGAAGGTGAAGTAAGAGAGCGTTCAAATAAGAACAATAAGATCGCTACGGGTGATATCGAGGTCGTTCCCACCCGGGTTGAGGTGCTCGGAAAATGTATACACGCCGAGCTTCCTTTTGAGATCAACCGTTCAAAAGACGCAGATGAGAACGCACGTCTTAAATACAGATATCTTGATCTCAGAAATCCCGACGTTAAGAAGAATATAGTTTTAAGATGTAACGTGGTTGCGGAACTCAGACGTGCAATGACCGAAGAAGGATTTTTGGAGATCACGACTCCCATCCTTACCGCATCATCTCCTGAAGGCGCAAGAGATTTCCTTGTTCCCGCAAGAAAGCATCCCGGTAAGTTTTATGCGCTTCCTCAGGCACCCCAGCAGTTTAAGCAGCTTTTGATGACTTCGGGATTTGACCGTTACTTCCAGATAGCTCCCTGCTTCAGAGATGAGGATGCGAGAGGAGACCGTACGCCCGGCGAGTTTTACCAGATGGATATGGAGATGGCTTTCGCAACTCAGGACGACGTACTCGGCGTACTTGAGAAAGTTCTCGTTCCCGTATTCGAAAAGTACGGTATTTATAAACGAATTACTCCGGCTCCTTTCAAGAGGATTCCTTTCAGAGAGTCAATGGAGAAATACGGAACCGACAAGCCCGATCTACGTATCGACCTTGAACTTAAGGATGTTACCGATGTACTCGGCGGTATAGATTTTGAGCCTTTTAAGGCAGGATGTGTTGAAGCCGTTGTTGTAAGCGGATTTAGTGCAACAAGGAAACAGATCGACCAGCTTGTGGCTGACGTTGAAGTTCAGACAGCACAGAAGTCTTACTGGTTCAGACTTGACGAGAACGGAGAGATCGTCGGCGGTATAGCTAAGTTCATCCAGCCCATAAAGGATGAAGTTATAAAGAAACTGGGTCTCACAAACGGATGCTTCGTAGGACTTGCGGCAGGTCCCAAAGCTGCGGCATTAAAGACCGCAGGCGTGTTACGTACCAAACTTGGCACGCTTTGTCCCGGGCATATGGACAAAGAGCAGTATCAGTTCTGCTGGATAGTAGATTTCCCGATGTACGAGATCGGAGAGGAATCGGGTGAACTCGAATTCTGTCACAATCCTTTCTCAATGCCTGTGGGAGGTCTTGAGATACTTGAAAAGGCAGCCAAAGGCGAAGCAGATCCTTTGGAGATCATGGCGAACCAGTACGACCTTGTAATAAACGGATATGAATCGGCATCCGGTGCCGTAAGAAACCACGATCCCGAGATAATGGTAAAGGCATTTGAACTTGTACGTCTCGGTGAAGATGACGTTAAGGCAAAGTTCCCCGCAATGTACAATGCCTTCACTTACGGAGCACCGCCTCACGCAGGTGCGGCTCCCGGCGTAGACAGAATGATAATGCTTCTTACGGGAGAAGAGTCGATAAGAGAAGTTATTACCTTCCCCATGAACAAGAACGCGCAGGACGTTATGATGGATTCTCCTTCGAGCGTATCGCAAAAACAGCTTGACGATGTACATATCGCCATCGTAATGCCCAAAGAAGATTAATACGGTATAAAGAAAACAGTTGGATTAAGTTCCAACTGTTTCTTTTTGCCTTAATATATCATTATCTCTTGTCTGCCGCTATAACCTTACGCATCGCTTCAACGGCTACGCGGACCGACATTGAAGTGTCTTCACTCATCTTTTGATCCAGTCCCGCGGCTTCCCGTTCCTGATTCCATATTACGTGGAAGCACGAACCTGCACGGCACTTAAGAGCACTTGCGATAACAAAGAGTGCCGCGGATTCCATTTCGGAAGCCTTTACGCCGAGACGTTTCCAGGATTCCCATTTCTGTAACAGTTCATATGACACGGGACTTTTCTTCGGAGAATGCTGTCCGTAGAAAGAATCTTTACACTGAACGACTCCCATATGAGTCGTATTTCCCAGTTCTTT
>CAMPBP010000242.1 GCA_946639085.1 uncultured Lachnospiraceae bacterium | reverse complement strand
TAGAGCAACGCATTCGTAATGCGTAGGTCGCCGGTTCGAGTCCGGCCGGGAGCTTAAAGAACAGGCATTTTGCCTGTTCTTTTTTTGTCATTTCAACTTGTTTTTATGCAATTTTATATGTCCATATTTATTGAATTGGGGTATAGTATATGCTAAAATTAGATTTAATTTCTAGGTGAAAGGGAAGAGTAACGATGGCTCAGCTTTGGGGAGGACGTTTTACCAAAGAAACGGACGAACTTGTTTATAAATTTAATGCTTCGATAAACTTCGACAAGGTCATGATAAACGAGGATGTTGAGGGCAGTATTGCTCATGCGACAATGCTCGCAAGAACCGGTATCATCTCTAAGGCAGAGGGTGAAGCCATTATCGAAGGTCTTAAGTCTATTTTAAATGACGTAAACGAAGGCAAGCTTGAAATAACCGAAGAATATGAGGATATTCATTCGTTTATGGAAGCCAATCTTATAAAACGTATCGGCGATACCGGCAAGAAACTTCATACCGGAAGAAGCCGCAACGATCAGGTGGCTTTGGATTTCAGGCTTTATACCAAGAAAAACGTTCTTTTGATCAAAGAAGATATTGTCAGACTCTTAAGAACGATTCTTCATATAGCCGAGGACAATACAGTCACTTACATGCCCGGCTTTACTCATCTTCAGAAGGCACAGCCGGTTACCCTCGCACATCATATGCTTGCATATTTTGAAATGTTTAAGCGAGACGTATCAAGGCTTGATGATATAGTCAAAAGAATGAATTATTCGCCTCTGGGCGCAGGTGCATTGGCAGGAACAACGTATCCTTTGGACAGGGATTTTGTAGCAAAGGAACTTGGCTTTGACGGACCGACACTTAACTCGATGGATTCTGTTTCCGACAGAGACTATCTTATCGAGTTTTTGAGCGCTTTATCGACGATCATGATGCATTTATCCAGATTGTCGGAGGAAATGATCATTTGGAATTCTAACGAATACGGTTTTATTGAGATAGACGATTCTTTCTCCACCGGTTCATCAATAATGCCTCAGAAGAAAAATCCGGACATCTGTGAACTTGTCCGCGGTAAGACCGGGCGTGTATACGGTGCTTTGATGAGCATTCTTACAACAATGAAAGGACTTCCTTTGGCATATAATAAAGATATGCAGGAAGATAAGGAAGTTTCATTTGATGCATTCAAGACGGTACATGATTGCCTTGTAATGTATGACGGAATGCTTTCCACCACAAAATTCAATAAAGATACCATGGCATTAAGCGCCGTTAAAGGTTTTACCAATGCTACCGACGCTGCAGATTATCTTGTAAAGAAGGGAATGCCTTTCAGAGATGCTCATAAAGTCATAGGTGAACTTGTTGTTTTCTGTATTTCAAAGAATATTGCGATCGACGATCTTAAGATCGATGAATTAAAGAAGTTTTCCGAATTGTTTGATGAAGACGTATATGAAGAGATTTCTTTAAAAACCTGTGTCGAAAAGAGACTTACCGCAGGCGGTTGTTCTGAAACTTCGGTGCTTAAGACGATCGAAGCGGAAAAGAAATTTTTGAATCAGTTTTAGTTATCAATAGTTGGAGGATAAAGCAATGGAAAAGTTAAAAGTAGGTATTTTAGGCGGAACGGGAATGGTCGGACAGCGATTCATCTCGTTACTTGAGAATCATCCCTGGTTTGAGGTTACAACTATAGCAGCCAGCCCCAGATCCGCAGGAAAAACTTACGAAGAGGCGGTAGGTGACAGATGGAAAATGCTTACACCCATGCCGGAATCTGTTAAGAAGATCATCGTAAAAGATGTAACGGAAGTTGAAAAGGTTGCTTCCGAAGTTGATTTCTGTTTCTCTGCAGTGGACATGACCAAAGATGAGATCAGAAGGATCGAAGAAGAGTATGCAAAGACCGAAACACCTGTAGTTTCCAACAATTCGGCACATCGTTGGACAAAAGATGTGCCCATGGTTATTCCTGAGATCAATTCCGATCATATCAGACTCATCGAAGATCAGAAGAAGAGACTCGGAACAAAGCGCGGATTTATCTGTGTTAAACCCAATTGTTCGATCCAGTCATATACTCCCGCACTTTGGGCATGGAGCGAATTTGAGCCCTATGAAGTAGTTGCTACGACGTATCAGGCTATTTCCGGTGCAGGTAAGACTTTCAAAGACTGGCCCGAAATGATTGAGAATGTCATTCCTTTCATCTCCGGTGAGGAAGAAAAGAGTGAACAGGAGCCTTTAAGAATTCTCGGAAAGTATGAAAACGGTGAGATTGTTAAGAAAGATGGACTTGTTATCACAACGCAGTGTATCCGTGTTCCCGTTCTTGACGGACATACGGCCGCTGTATTTGTAAAGTTTAAGAAGAAGCCCACCAAGGAACAGCTTATCGATGCTTTAAGGAACGCAAAGGGTCGTCCTCAGGAGTTAAAACTTCCTTCGGCTCCCGAAACGTTCATCCAGTATCTTGAAGAGGATAACCGTCCTCAGGTTAAGGCTGACGTAAACTTTGAACACGGAATGGGAATCTCCATCGGACGTTTAAGAGAAGACTTTGTTTATGACTACAAGTTTGTGGGTCTTTCTCACAATACTGTAAGAGGTGCCGCAGGCGGTGCGGTTCTTTGCGCAGAGCTTTTAAAAGCAGAGGGTTACATTACCGCCAAGTAATATTTGATCGTTTAAAATATTTATTCTTCCGTCGGGTTTTTCCCGACGGAGGATAAAAGAGAAAGGTATTTTGTTATGGACGATTTGTTATATCAGGTCGATATGTTGTCGGCACTTAATAAAACATATACCGCCAACGAGAAAATATACGATCTTATATTGAATTCGTTTAAACGAACATTCATCTATTACAATCCCAATACTTCCACTTTAAACACATACGGCAACTGGGATGAATATTTCGATTTCAAGTTAAATGAGTATTCGGATCTTACCAGAACGCTGGAAGTTATCTGTGACGAAGACAAGGAAAACGTCAG
>CAMPBP010000241.1 GCA_946639085.1 uncultured Lachnospiraceae bacterium | reverse complement strand
CTTGTAAGGACTTCAATCCCCGAGAATGTTCAGGGAAGAGCCTGGGGACTTATAAGTTTCATTTCGCAGATAGGTTATGTTGTTGCTTTCGCTGTTTCAGGTGTTGCCGCCGATACCATCGGATTGGTTTCGGGATGGGGAGTCGGAAGAGGCGCAGCTGCCGTAATAATATTTGCCGGACTCAGTCTGGTGGTTGTTTCGATAATATTATCAAGATTAAAGAGCATAAGAGCATTTAAGGAGCAGGCATGAGAGTTGTAAAAGAAGCTGAAGAAAGAAAAAACGAGATACTTGATGTTTCTCAAAGATTGTTTTCGACAAAAGGATTTGACGATACGAGCATAGCTGACATCCTAAATGAGATCGGTATAGCGAAAGGAACTTTGTATTATCACTTCAAGTCTAAAGAAGAGATCCTCGATGCGATAATCGATCGGATGATCACAGGGCAGGTCTTAACGGCTAAAAAGATAGCTGAAGATAAATCCGTTCCCGCGGTTACGAGAGTTGTTAATGCGATGATGTCGTTCTCCGTTGAAGGAGACAACGAAGAGTTTGTTTTGGAACAGATACATAAACCACAAAACGCTCTTATGCATCAAAAGATACAGGACAGCCTTATGAAGGCCGTCGTTCCCATTATTACTGAGATTGTTTTGGACGGTATAAATGAAGGGGTGTTTAAGACCGATTATCCCGAGGAAGGTGTGGAACTTATTCTCATGTATGCAAGTCAGGCATTTAACGATGATGAAGCACTAAACAGTCCCGAGAAACTAAAGAAGATAAACGGTTTTGTATACAATACTGAAAGGATCATCGGCGCAGAGCAGGACTCGCTTTTAAAAGCCTTAATGCCGTTATTTAAATAGCTTATGAAAAAAAGACTGCTTTTAAACGATTTAAAAAAGAATAAGTTGCTCAGCATATCGGTTTTCTTGTTCATGGCTGTTTCCGCAGCACTGATGGGCCTTACGGTCATGTTGTTTACAAGTTTGCTGGGTTCTATCGACGATCTCATGACAAGGGCCGATACATGTGATTTTTTGCAGATGCATGCGGGTGATCTTCATGAAGATAAGTTGACGGAATTTGCAAACTCCAATGAAGCCGTAGAGAATATGCAGATATGCACGTTTCTCAACGTAGAGAACAACGTGATATTCATCGGAGACGCTTCTTTATCCGACAGTACCCAGGACAACGGTTTTTGCATGCAAAGCCCCGAATTCGATTTTCTTATCGATATGAACGGTGAGATCGCGAATGTACCCTACGGTGAGGTTTATGCCCCCATATGTTATAAAAACGAGTACGGCATTGAGATCGGCGACACGATGAAAGTTGAAGATTTCAATCTTACCGTGAGCGGGTATATCAGAGATTCTCAGATGAATTCCATGATGGCTTCTTCCAAGCGTTTTCTCGTAAGCGACTCTCAATATGAGGAATTGCTGGCTATAGGCGATGAAGAATACCTTATCGAGTTTAAGATAAAAGACGGATACAGCATCAACGAGTTTTCCACCGCATACACCGATGCGGGACTTCCCGCCAACGGCCCGATGATCACCTCGACACTTATCAAAGCGGTAAATGCCATGTCTGACGGAATGATGATACTGGTCATTTTGCTGGTCAGCATAATCGTGCTTTTGATCTCCATCGTCTGCATCCGTTACATCGTGCTTACGGGCATGGAAAAGGACAGAAGAGAAGTGGGTATGATGAAGGCCGTGGGTGTATCCAAAAAGGATATAAGAGGCTTCTATTTCACCAAGTATGTATTCCTTTCCGGCCTCGGAGCCATTACGGGCCTTATCGCCGCAGCATTGGCTTCCAAGCCTCTGGGTGTTCAGATGAGGCTGCTTTACGGCACATCCGAAAACCATGTTTTTACCATCATACTTACGATCGTCGGAACGGCGATAACAGAAACGATCATTCTTCTTTCCGTAAGACGAAACCTTAAAAAGACGGAAAAGATATCTGCTGTCGAAGCCTTAAGAGGCAACAGTACGGTAAAAAGAAAAAAGAACGGCTATATTTTCATTACAGTGATAATCGCAGCTTCCGTATTCCTTATGCTGGTGCCTCAGAACATCGCAAGCACCATGGCTTCCGAGAAGTTCGTCACATACATGGGAATAGGAAATGCACAGGTGAGAATGGACGTCAGGCAGAGTGATGATATAGCCGGCGAATCATTGAATCTTCTTGGCAAGGTAAGTAAAGACGAAAGAGTAAGCAAAAGTGTGCTCATGCTGACAAAGAGCAAAAGAGCAATCTTAAGTGACGGTTCGGTGGTAAGCATACTTGTTGAAGAAGGCGACCACACTGTATTCCCGGTAAGTTATATAAAGGGAGAGGCACCGATAAAAGAAGGCGAGATTGCTTTGTCATCCATAAATGCTTCGGATCTTAAATTGAATGTGGGAGATACCTTTGATATTGAATCGGAGATCGGGACTTCAAAATATACCGTTTGCGGCATTTATTCCGATATCACAAACGGCGGTAAGACCTCAAAGATCGCGAAAGATACTTCGATCAGTGTAAAGGATCCCGACAAGATAATGTGGAGTATATTGTATGTGGTCCTAAATGATAACGAGGATATTGCCTCCTGGATAGACGAATACAGAGAGATTACTTCCGAGGGCGGTTCCGTGAAGATCGTGGATATCAAGCAGTATATGAACGGAACATACGGACATACAATAAGTCGAATAAAGCTCGCCTCAGTCGTATCGGTTTCTTCCGCCTGCATTATCGTATTTATCGTAGTTTTATTGTTCGTAAGACTTACGATATGGCAGGAAAGAAGCAACAACTCTCTTAAAAAGGCACTGGGCGTTGCCGACAGATATATAAAAGCCGCGTATATGAAGAGATCCATAATATATATCGCCATCGGAATCGTCATCGGACTTATACTCGGCATTACCGCCGGAGAAGGCCTTGCGGGAATACTTTTAAGCATTCTCGGTGCATCGGGATTT
>CAMPBP010000240.1 GCA_946639085.1 uncultured Lachnospiraceae bacterium | reverse complement strand
TGCGGAAAGCATGTAAACCATATCTTTTCCGACTGCGCCTATTCCGTAACCCACCTTAACCTTTAAAGAATTTTGTTTTTCCATAACGGGTAAAACCTCCTGTAATACAAAATATAGCCTCTAAGCCTTTACCCCAATCGATCATTCAACCGTAAACTCGATCTCTTTTACGATATCTCTGAACGTAACCTTTAACTTTCCCTTGCCGGGTTTAACGCTCCTTACGTAAGTACCGCCCATACCGCCTCTTAGTACAGCCACCTTGGGTCCCATGATCTCTATGGAACCTTTTGCTTCAAGATATACCGGATCGTTCACGTAACTTTCCACACTTCCGTTTTGGTTGAGCACTCTGAACCTGATGCTTGATGCATCGTAAGAAGTCGTCTCCTTAAGTACGGTTGAACCGGTCTTAACTTCAAGCTCGACGGTCTTCGAAGGTGAGCGCTTAACTCTCATCACTTCATTTCCGTCTTTGATTCCCACGAACTCATACTCTTTGACGTTGTCACCCCAACCGCTCACATACTTGGAATACAGATCGTATCCTTTTTGAACGGTCATGCGGTCGAATATCATCATACGGCACATGAGAAGCTTCATCTTGAATGGAAGTGATTCCATTCCATACTCCATGACACCGTTTATGAGTCTCTTTACTCTGTCCGAGAGTTTTTCCGAGTAGCCTTCCTGCGTAATGAGCAATTCTCCTATAAAGTCATCGATCAGAACCGGAGGATGCTTTAAATACGTAAAGTGTTCTTTGTCCGGATAGAACTCTTTTATGAACAGTCCGTTTTTATAGAGTTTAACGGAATCAAGGTTTGTAAAAACATAAACCTTTCTTATGTCGGAAGCAGGATACTCTCCTATGTTCATATCCGACGTGGGCATGAGAACATACTCTTCCTCGGACTGACTCTTATAAAGATACGCGGCAAGTTTCGGATTTCTGAACATGTCGGTTATGCCGTGATAGCATATCCTGTCTCCCGAACCGAAATCCTTGTGGGTGTTGTAATCAAACATACACCAGGTAAAGCTTCCCGCGATATCATCGTACTTTCGCACTTCGTTTAACACGGCTGCATGTCGCATTGCATGCTCGCTTCTGTGAATCTCATCGTCAAAAGATTTAGTCGGGAACATGTGACCGTTATACTCGGAGATTAGATATCCCTTCGAAACGTCAGGCGTAATGTCTTCCTTGGGTGAGCACGGTTTTGTTTTTCCGTTGTAAACAAAGTCGTTATATGTATAAACATCCTCGAGAAGACTGGATTTCTTCAAAAATCTCACGCCGCCGGTGAATATGCCGGGTGCGAGTTTATGCGCCAGCTCGTTGGTTTTTTTGTAAAGTTCGTCGTCATCCATGGACTCATTGATACGAACGCCCCACAAAATAATGGAAGGATGATTTCTGTAACCGATCATCATATCCTTAACGTTTTCCAATGCCCGGGCTTTCCACTCGTCTCCACCGATGTGCTGCCATCCCGGGATCTCGGTGAACACCAAAAGACCCAGACGATCGCATTCATCTATAAATGCTTTTGACTGAGGATAATGAGAAGTTCTTACGGCATTCATACCAAGTTCATACTTAAGTATGCGCGCATCTTCCCTTTGGACACTTCCGGGCATGGCATATCCGAAATATGCATAAGACTGATGTCTGTTTGCTCCGCGAAGCTTTACTTTCTTTGAATTGAGATAAAAACCGTCCGCTTTAAACTCTGCGGTTCTGAAGCCTATGGATTCGCTCACTTCGTCGACGATCTCGCCGCCCTTTTTAAGTTTCGTCTTAACGGTGTAAAGATAAGGTGAATCGACATCCCATCTTTTGACATTGGAAAGATTGAACTTAACAAGATCGAATCTGCCTTCTTCGTCGTCCTTTAATGAGACAGTGCGGTCAAAAGAAGCAACTTCGTTTCCGTCTTCGTCAGCAACGGATTCACTTATGGAATACGAAGAGTCAGGCTCTCCCGCAAGCACTATCTTGCTTTCGAGAGAATCTTCTTTGTCTGATACGAAGTGATGATATGTAGACTTTATGTAAACCTCATTCCTTACTTCGGCCCACACTTCTCTGTAAAGGCCGCCGTATGTCATGTAATCTATGACATTACCAAAAGGAGGCTGATCAAGATTTTCGTTTGAATCAAGAATAACGGTCAATATCACGCTTGAGCCGGCAAAGCATCTGACGGCGGCTGTGATATCAACCTCGAAAGCGGTATATCCGCATTTGTGGGTATAAAGCTCCACATT
This sequence comes from uncultured Lachnospiraceae bacterium, assembly GCA_946639085.1. GTDB lineage: Bacteria > Bacillota > Clostridia > Lachnospirales > Lachnospiraceae > UBA1258. Next base: position 744 of record CAMPBP010000240.1, on the reverse strand, counting down.
ATTTATGTAAACCGTTGCTTTATGTCCCGCTCCTTCAAAATGAAGAAGAAATACTTTGTTATCGAGATCGGAAGGAACTTCAAGCTCTCGCTCGTATTTTGACACGGTCTGATAAATGCTCTCGTCAAATGAATTAAACGGAGTCTCTTTGACAGTGTGCGGAAGGTCAACACTAACAAAGGAAGTGTCGTCCTTATCAAAGAAGAACTTCCAATCTCTGTTCAAATATATTCTCATTTAAATGTAACTCCCGTTGTGATCGTAAGGTTTATACTGCGATACCGCTCATTACGATGTCGATAAGATCTGCAAGTGCCTGATTGTAAGAAATTCCGGCCTTCTTAAATGTAGAATGGGAAAGGAAATTCTCTATCGTGCTCTCGATAATTGCTTTCACTACATAGATGTTGATATCTTTTCTGATGACGCCTTCATCCATACCCTTCTTGATAAGTTCGATGGTGCGCTCCCAGTCATTTTCAAGATGCATGTTTGCTCTCTTATGAAGTGAAGGATAAGCTTCTTTGAACTCATAACTTCTGGTAAAGTCAACACCCTGAAGTTTTTCGGGCATACCTACCATGATCTTTTTAATCTTTTCAATGGTTGAAAGAGAAGGATCGTCATAAACTTCCTTTTCATTGGCCTTGATGGCTCTGAATACATAATCGATGGCAGCGATCAACATAGCCTCTTTGTCTGCGTACATAAGGTACAATGTTTTCTTACTTACATGCCAAAGCT
>CAMPBP010000239.1 GCA_946639085.1 uncultured Lachnospiraceae bacterium | reverse complement strand
TACATTACAAAAATCGTTATATTATCGATTGCATTAATAACGAACTATACGATGAAGGTTTTCCTGATTTCGATGATGAAATTAGGAGAGAAACTTTAATCGTAAAACTTCAAAAACTACTGTCGTCTGCAGCAAAGACTGTGACAGAGTTAGTGGAGGAGTTAGAGGAAAAATACGATGACATTTGGATTCATGAATGGGACATAGTTCCACTGTCTGAATGTCCGTAAGGAGGAGATTAATAGTATATAGCCCTTCGCATAGGCGAGGGGCTATTGCTTTTTGTAGGCATGTATAATATAATCAATGTATAACACTAAATCGGAAATAATTTAAAAGGCGTTTACATAGGTAAACGTCTTTTTTTTGTTTCCTGAAACAAGGAGGTAAATTATGTCAGACATGACAAAAGAAGAACGTGCGGAACAAATCCGTCAATGTAATGAAGCGATATCCACTTACGAGTGGTTTTTAGAAGATGCAAAAAGAAGAAATGATACCAATGAGGTTAAGTTTCTTCAAGGGCAGATTCAAATGACTAAACGTGAAAAGGTTTCGCTTAGAAAGAAAACAGAATTTATCCCATCAGCAGAAGAGCAGTTGTATTTTGCGATGATGGGAGCATGAGGAGGTAAGCTATGGAAAACTTGGCACAACTGAAAAAAGCCCTTAAGAAAGGCGCTGTGTTCGAAATGACTGAACACTATTTAAGACCTGAAATGTCAGGACAGATAAGAGTCGTTCAAAAGACTCAAACAAACGGTGTTTATACGGGTATTTTTAATGAGCCCGATAACCCCATTTCTAAAGCCAATTATGGCAAAGGATATTGGATGCCGTTTGATAAAGCGTCTAACTGGCGTTTCAAAGATGGCTACGCCATTAATACGAGTATTCGTGGCGTAAAATGTTTCAAATTAAGACTTCTGAGCGTTGATGAAATCAAAGCAAAGGAGGCTATGAGCGCTTAAGTTTCGTTTTCACGAGAGAAAACTTTTTAGTTTGGACGAAAGCGGTAACACACAAATCCCCGGTGTGAGATCGAGAGTGTGTACTTTCGCTCTTTGTTATGAACTCTGTATCAGATTTATCGAGAAGAGTTCAAGAATACAAGAGCAACGCTCAGACATTAGAAACGGCAATTAAAGGATTGCCAATAGAAAGCATGACGATCGCCGATGCATTCGTTAAAGCATATTCAGTAATCAACAGTCCTAAATACGAGAAAATTCTTGTATCGATCAGCGGTGGTGCTGACTCAGATGTTGTGCTGGATATCTGCTCACGATGCGATAGGGATCAAAAATGCACGTACGTATGGATTGATACAGGATTAGAGTATCAAGCCACAAAAAACCACTTGGACGATCTTGAAAAGATTTACGGTATCAAGATTTTAAGAGTTAGGGCTAAAATGCCGGTACCTGTTTCTTGTAAGAAGTATGGTCAACCCTTTATTTCAAAGACAGCATCGGAATATATTTATAGACTCCAATTAAACAACTTTGAATGGGAAGATAAACCGTATGACGAGCTGATAAAAAGGTATCCAAATTGCAAGTCTGCTCTTATGTGGTGGTGTAATCTAAATAAAGCCGCCAGGTTAAACATTTCTTACAATAAATGGCTTAAGGAATTTATGATTTTAAATCCCATACCATTCAAAGTAAGCAATATGTGTTGCCAAAAAGCAAAAAAAGACGCCGTACATGATCTTTTAAAAGGTTATGATTTAAACATTTACGGAGTCAGAAAAGCTGAAGGCGGTGCAAGATCGAGTATTCCGTCATGTTTTAGCGTTAAAGATGGATATTCCGAATATAGACCAGTATTTTGGTATTCGAACCTTGACAAAAAAGAATACTGTGACGCATGTGACATCTGTCATAGTGACTGTTACACAGAATACGGTCTAAAAAGAACAGGGTGTTGCGGTTGTCCTTTCGGAAGAGATTTCGAGTATGAACTTAAAGTCGTACGAAAGTATGAACCAAAGTTCTACAAGGCAATCAATAACATCTTTAAAGACTCATACGATTACACGAGAAAATATCGTGAATTCGCAAACAAAATGAATTATGGGATATAACCCAAAAGGAGGTCATTATGACAGAACTAAAAATTACTTTCCGTTCAAACGGAGAAAAGACGTATGTGGTTGAGCAGAAAAGCAGCTTGATTGGTGTTGACATGATAGACAAGGAAAACGGTGGTTTTGTCTTGCTAACAGATGCAATAACAAGGCAGCCTCTTCTTATCAATATGAGAGAAGTTGTTACTATCGAATTTACTGAAAGGGATTGGTTGTAAAATGTATCTGATCGACATCGGAAGTAACCACAGAAAACCCAAATTCAAAACGCTTGAAGATGCAAATAGGGTGGCCTCAAAAATTTTTGAGGCTACCGGCATCGTGTTGGGTGTATTTGAAGTAAAAACTTACAAACGAATGTTAAAAGAAGAAAGGAGAAATGCTTAAATCCTCGGTAGACCGAGGTTATATATGACCTAAAGTGATGTAAGCATATATGTAAAAAGGCATGAGGAGTGGGTTGCCTGATGAGAAACAAAACAAGCCTTTAAAAGGTTCCAATACCGCACGGCAACGGGTTGGTTAAATTGTTGGCATTAAAGTACGCTGAAAAACGCCCGGGGCGCTCTTTATCCACGAACCGATGATTTCGGCAAGTGGTAAGCATGAATAAACATTATAATGGCGAACTCGCCATGTATCAATCTTTGTCGTTGAGATCGAAAATCAACATGACAAGAGAAAGAATAAGGGACGCATATGATTATTATGAAGGTAATATCTATGTGTCCCGAAGTGGTGGTAAAGACTCAGATGTTTTAGGCGATCTTGTAAGTGAGATGTACCCTGATGTCCCTCACGTGTTTGTAAATACCGGATTAGAAGATAATTCAGTCAGAAAACACGGAGAGGAGATAGCAAACATAGTTTTATTACCGCCGATGAAGTTTGTGGATATTATTAAAACGTATGGTTATCCTGTCATTTCAAA
>CAMPBP010000238.1 GCA_946639085.1 uncultured Lachnospiraceae bacterium | reverse complement strand
TATCTATCGGAACATCGATAAGTACGGGACCTTTTCTTCCTGTGGATGCTATATGAAAAGCTTCTTTAAATATCCTGGGAATATCGTTTACGTCTTTTACAAGATAGCTGTACTTTACAAAACTCTCGGCGGCTCCCGTAACATCCGCTTCCTGAAATACATCGGAACCGAGGAGGTTTGAGTTAACCTGACCGGTAATGCATACAAGAGGAATGGAATCTGCAAATGCGGTTGCGATACCTGTTAAAAGGTTTGTGGCACCGGGGCCGGAAGTAACTGCACAAACACCCACTTTACCTGTGGTCCTGGCAAGTCCGCTGGCCATATGAGCAGCGCTTTGTTCCGTACGAACCAGAACAGTCTTAATGACGGAATCGACTATGGAATTATAAAAAGGACATATCGCTACGCCCGGATATCCAAAAACATAATCAACTTTTTCGGCTTCCAAACATTTAATGATGGCATCTGCTCCGTTCATTAAGTCTCCTTATAAATACCCGTCTTGAATTGACATTTTGGTCACGGATATTCTGCGATCTTCAAAGTTTTTTTCTAATCGCTGTTATCAAAGAATTTTAGCACACTAAAGTTACAATGTGCAACAAAATATGGCACTTTTATTGTTTTTTTATGCTAATTGTGGTAAGTTAACTAAGGATTCTCATTGGAGGTAATATTCTTGAAACGCAGATTATTTGTTATTCTTATTTCTATTGTCACGCTTCTTGTTTCTTTGTGCGGTTGCGGTGAAGATTCCGCAGATTATTCCGATTACAAAAAGCAGATGGAAAACTTTTTTGAAAGCGTCACAAAACTGGACGAGCAGATGAACGATCTTAATCCCGAGGATGATAATTCTGTCGAAGATCTTTTCATTTTACTCGATGAACTTGAAGAACAGTTCAAATACTTTGCCGATATCGAAGTTCCCGATGCGTATAAAGTCACCGAATCGCTTGCCGATGAATCATATGAATATATGAAGGAAGCTAACGAATATTTCAGACAATCATTTTCGGAAAACTCTTATAACGAGTTCACTCTCGAGGCCGCATATGAATGCTACTCCAGAGCAAACAAGAGAATGCATTACGTGATAGACATCATTCACGGAAAGCTTCCCGAAGATGAAAACGTAACATTTGAATAATAAAGCAAACATGTAAAAAGAAGCCGCGTCGATGCGGCTTCTTTTTACTAAGGCGTCTATTAATTTATAATCTTGATCTTATGGCTGCGAAGAATTCCTTCGTGTTAACAGCCTTTACATCCTTATTTGAACAAATCCTTGTAAGGTCGGGAGTCATAATGCCTGACTCTATCGTATCGATAACGGCCTTCTCAAGTCTTTCGCCAAACGCCGTAAGTTCTTTGTTGCCATCCAACTCACCGCGCTTCTTGAACGCACCGCTCCATGCGAATATCGTAGCAACGGGGTTCGTCTTGGGCTCCTCACCCTCAAGATATCTGTAATAATGCTTCTGTACCGTTCCATGAGCCGCTTCATACTCAAAAACGCCCTTGGGTGATACGAGAACACTTGTCATCATGGAAAGTGAACCGAATGCCGATGAAACCATGTCACTCATAACGTCTCCGTCATAGTTCTTACATGCCCAAATGAATCCGCCTTCGGTCTTCATGACTCTTGCCACCGCATCGTCGATAAGCGTGTAGAAATACTCGATTCCGGCTTTCTCAAAACGCTCTTTGTACTCCTGCTCATAAAGATCCGCAAATATGTCCTTAAAAGTATGATCATATTTCTTTGAAATGGTATCCTTTGTGGCAAACCAAAGATCCTGCTTTGTTTCAAGAGCATAATCAAAACATGCGTGAGCAAAGCTTTCTATCGATGCCGTCGTATTGTGAATGCCCTGGATGATACCGGGACCTTTAAACTCATGAATGACTTCCTTTGTTACCGTTCCGTCTTCGGCAGTAAATACAAGTTCAGCCTTACCTGCACCGGGAACCTTGATCTCAACGTTCTTGTATACGTCACCGTATGCATGTCTTGCAAGGGTGATGGGTTTCTTCCAACATGAAACTACGGGATCGATTCCTTTAACAACAATGGGTGCTCTGAATACGGTTCCGTCAAGGATGGAACGAATGGTACCGTTAGGGCTCTTCCACATCTCTTTAAGATTGTATTCTTTTACTCTTGCGGCGTTGGGTGTGATGGTTGCACATTTAACTGCCACACCGTATTTAAGCGTTGCCAAAGCACTTTCTTTGGTGACTTCGTCATCAGTTTCATTTCTGTGTTTTAAACCAAGATCGTAATACTCTGTCTTGAGATCCACATAAGGAAGAATAAGTTCATCCTTTATCATCTGCCAGAGAATCCTTGTCATCTCGTCTCCGTCCATCTCAACTATCGGAACGGACATCTGTATCTTACTCATTTGAATATGCCTCCCTTAAACCGTTTTTGACCATGTTTTCATATGCCTTATGAACGTGCAATGTTGCAAGTTCATCAGCCAATTTTGCGTTCTTGTCTCTGATTGCTTCATAAATACCCTGATGTTCTGCGTTACATGCGATGGAACGCTCTACCGTCGAAAGAGTTTTCTTTCGAACTCTCATAACGTATTGATGATAATCGCGGAGATTGTGCTCCAGCAATTTGGAATGACATGCTTCGTACATTATCTCATGAAATCTCGAATCAAGCTCCGACATCTGCTCGAAATGACCTCTCTCGGCGTGGAACTTCGCAAGATAGATGTTCTCTTCCATCTCCTCAAGCTGTTCTTTAGTGATATGCTCACAGGCCCATGCCGCACAAAGCCCCTCGAGTTTTGACCTTATCATGTAAATGTCTTTGACATCTTCCATGGTAATGCCCGTTACGTAAGCGCCTTTATTGGGAATGATCTGAATGAGACCTTCAAGTTCAAGCTGTCTGAACGCTTCTCTTACGGGAGTTCTCGATACGCCGAGTTCCTCACCGATGGCGATTTCTTTAAGTTCATCGTTTTCACGATATTTGCCCGACAGAATATCTTCTCTGACT
>CAMPBP010000237.1 GCA_946639085.1 uncultured Lachnospiraceae bacterium | reverse complement strand
AAAAAGACATGATTTTCGGGATATACCAGCGAAAAGTGATATACCAGAACTGCGGGCGAATCGTAGATCCACGAAAAATACGGAATGCCGTTGTCATGGCACACCTTGGCGATTATCGGAAAATAGTTGAAAGAAAAAATGATGTCGACGTTGTTTCTTTGTGCCGCATCCTTTATGTCTTTTTCAATCTTTTCGTCTTTATGCAGTTCTTTGTCGGAAAAGGGATGTTCAAACACTTTGTGTCCGAGCCTGGTAAAAGCCTCCGTTATATCCTCGTTTCCGAGTCCTTGCCATTTCATTAACAGTATGTTCATACAATAAATCTATCATACCTTTGAGGATATATAAAGCGTCATTGATCTCCGGGTCCAAAGTGATAATAAAAAAGCAATAAATGTGGTGCAAAAGCAACGCTTTTTGATATAATAAAGAGTACGACTAATCGGAAAAACAGGTGGTAGAAATGGATAATACATTGGCTTTATTAAGAGAAGAAATCGATAAGATAGATAATGAACTGGTCGATCTTTTTAATAAGCGTCAGGAGACGGTTTTAAAGATCGGAAAGTATAAAAAAGACAACAATATTCCGGTTGTTGCTTCCAATCGTGAGCAGGAAGTCATCGACAGACTGAAAGCGCGTACGGATGACAGATTCAAAGATGACATAGACGATCTTTACAAGACGATATTTGATCTTTCAAAAAGACTTCAGAACAAAGAAAAATAAACCGGATTTGGAGAATCGACGTGAGATTTAAAGGATTAAAGAGTAAGAAATACGCAGAAAAATGGGACGAGGCTTTTCCTGTTGGAAACGGTACGATAGGATGTCTTGTATTCGGCAATCCCCTTCATGAAAAGATCGCGACTTCCCACGAGGAACTATTCGTTCCCCTTCCCGTGAATAACGATGTGCGCCCTTTTAAGACCGCAGGTTGTATCGATGAAGTGAGAGAGCTTTTGTTTGCGGGCAAATATTATGAAGCCACGGAGCGCTTCTTAAGAGAAGCAGAAAAGGACGGATATCCCTACGATCAGTGCATTTGGACCAATCCTTTCGAGACTGCCACGGAAATATACCTGGATATTCCCGGTGCAAAAGATGTTTCGGATTATGTTTCCCGTCTTGATTTCACCAACGGCGAACTTGTAACGAGTTTTACCGTTGACGGTAACAATGTACAAAGAAACTGCTTCGCATCACGTACGAGAAACATTTTTGTGATGAAGATCGCAGCGGAAAAACCCATTACTTTAAATATATGCACGGGTACTAACGAGAATATCCATGATGTTTCGGAAGTTACGCACAGTGTCGACGGCAATATGATAATTACAAGGTCGGATCACAGCGAAGAGGAAAGCGGATACGTTTCCGCTCTTAAGGTTTTAAGCGAAAATGCTCCCGAAACGTCCATAGAAGAGATCACAAACGGCATCTGCGTAAAAGGCGGAAAAGAGGTCATTGTTCTTTATACCCTTTCACCTTGGAAAAAGAGTTTTGAGGCCGCAAAAGTTAAAGCGGTCAGAGAACTTGAAAGCATCGTGCCCGTTTACGATGTTTTGTTTAAAGAGCATACAACGATCCACAAAGAACTGTTTGAAAGAGTAAAAGTTACTTTAAGCGAATGTGACGAAGAGCTTTTAAACGAGGATCTTTTAAAAGAAAGCCGCGACGGCGAGCTTACGAGCGAACTTTTTGAGAGGATGAGCGATTACGGCAGATATCTTGATATCGTAAGTTTCGGAAAGCTTCCTCCCAACCTTCAGGGTGTGTTTAACGGAGATGCAAATCCGCCCTGGAGTTCGGATTACACCCTGGATGAGAACATTCAGATGATGATGTGGCAGGTGCTTCCTGGTGCTTTGCCGGAGTTCGCACGGGTGTATTTCGACTGGCTTGAAATGTACAACGACGACTTTAAGGAAAATGCCAAGGTCATTTACGGCGTCGACGGATTTTTGTGCGCATCGAGAGTATCGACCGCGGACGGCATACACAGGCATTTCGCCCATGCATTCCCCATGGCATTCTGGACGGCAGGTTCGGGATGGCTCAGTTCCGTTTACGAAGATTTCTATGAGTTCACCGGGGATAAGAACATCCTGGCAAGGGGTGTCAGATATTGGAAAGAAGTCGTCAAATTCTATGAAGGCTTCCTTGTAAAGGACAGTACAGGGCATTACGTATTTGCGCCTTCTTATTCACCCGAGAACACGCCTCTTGGCCACAACTCGCCTACGGCAGTCAATGCCACCATGGATGTGGCCATCGCAAAGGAAGTTTACACAAATCTTATCAACGCCTGCGAGACGTTAGGGATCGAAGAAGAAAACATCGATAAGTGGAAAGAAGAGCTAAACACTTTCCCCGATTATGCAATAAACGAAGACGGTGCCATAAAAGAGTGGATACCGAAGGAGTTAAAAGACGATTACCATCACAGACATTCATCTCATCTTTATCCCGTATTCCCGGGACATGAGGCAATGGATGCGGGCAACGAAAATCTTAAGAAAGCATGTCACAGGGCTGCGGAACTCAGGCTCATAGACGGTGTCGATGCGATATCCGGATGGGGACTTGCCCATCTTGCAAACATTTCCGCAAGACTTAACGATGCAGACCTTTGGTTTAAAGCGCTTAACAGACTCATAAGAGTGTTTACCCTTAACAACCTCTTTACCACTCATAACGAATACAGTCTTTTCCAGATGGACGCAAACACGGGCATCACGGGCGCGGTATTCGAAGCATTTATGTATTCGGACACCGAAAGGATATTCTTATTCCCGGTTTTGTGCGACAAGTTCGAGCACATGTGTGTTGAGGGCTTAAGAGGCCGCGGCTGCATGCATGTCATAAGACTTGAAAAGAACGGAGATTACATAATCGCACATCTTGAAAATCAGGGCAAAAACACCATGAGGATAGTCTGCCCCGACGGATTCTCTTTTGAAAACGGTGACCGGGAATCACTCATAAGCCCCGGCGGCGTGGTTGTTTTAAAAGCGGTCAAAAGAGGTTGAT
>CAMPBP010000236.1 GCA_946639085.1 uncultured Lachnospiraceae bacterium | reverse complement strand
AGAAATGCTCGCGGTATATACAGGTTTTTCCTGCCCTATCATCCGTATAATGCCCAATACGCCCGTATCGGTAGGAGAGGGTGTTATATTATATGCAGTAAACGAAAATGTTACGCCTGAAATGGAAGAAGCATTTGTTGATTCACTTTCTTTGGCAGGAACTTGCGTAAAGATCGACGAAAAGCTTATGGACGCAGGTACAGCCATCTCAGGATGCGGCCCCGCATTTGTAGACCTCTTTATGGAGAGTCTGGCTGACGGAGCGGTTTCTCTTGGCATTCCCAGACAACTTGCCATCAAGCTTGCCGCACAGACAGTGCTTGGCAGTGCAAAACTCTTGCTTGAATCGGGCAAGAATCCGGGACAGCTAAAAGACGAAGTTTGTTCGCCCGGAGGTTCGACCATCGCCGGCGTGAGAGCACTCGAAGAAGCTTCTTTCAGAGCCGCAGGCATGAACGCGGTAATTGCTGCGTATGAGAAGACTCTTAAGATGAAAAAATAGATGATCATTTGATCGTCGATGATAAAAAGCAATAAGTAAAACGTTTTACCGCAACATATCGGAAGAATTTGTTAATATTCCCTCCTTATAATCGATCTTATAAGGAGGGTTATTTTTATGATCAGAATAACACAGACAGAAAACGGAACAGTGAGGGGTATTGCATCGGCAGATCCCAGAGTTACCGCATTCAGAGGCATTCCCTTTGCAGCACCGCCCGTAGGCGAGAACAGATGGCGCGCTCCTCAGCCCGCAACTGATTGGGAAGGTGTAAGAGATTGCTTTCAGTTCGCACCCATTTCGGTTCAGGATACACCCGGACTCGGAACGGATATCTATTGTCGTGAATGGCACGTTGATCCCGAAATTCCCATGGGCGAAGACTGCCTTTACTTAAATGTTTGGACTCCCGCAAAGAAGACCGACGAAAAGTTGCCCGTATTTTTATGGTATTTCGGCGGCGGCTTCCAGTGGGGCTATACCGCAGAAATGGAGTTTGACGGCGAAAATCTTGCCAGAAAAGGCATCGTAGTCGTATCCGTCAACTACCGTCTTGCCGCTCTCGGCTTCCTTGCTCATCCCGAAATATCAAAAGAAGCTCCCGACGCTTGCGCAAACTTCGGCCTTCTGGACCAGCAGGCAGGCCTTAAATGGGTAAGAAGAAACATCGCCGCATTCGGCGGAGATCCCGACAAGATCACCATTGGCGGACAGTCTGCAGGCGGCGGTTCCGTTCTTAATCAGATAACACATGAAGGAAACTTTAAAGATATTAAGGGCGCCATCATCATGAGCGGCCTTATCAAAAATCCTTTCATGAAAGATACAATTCTTACTCCCAGATCTCTTAAAGAAGCAGAGGCTGCCGGAGAAGATTTCTTTAAACTTCTCGGTGTATCTTCCCTTGAAGAAGCAAGAAAACTTGACGCATTCTATATCCGCGACAAATATGCGGAGTACGCTTCAAAGAATCCCAGATTTGCTCCCGTTGTTGACGGACACTTCGCAGTGGAAGAGCCTTACGAGCGTCTTGCGAAGGGTGATTATGCGGACATCCCGATCATGGCAGGTAACACTATCGACGAGTTTACGATCCCTACGCCCAAGGAATTCTTTGATGGCAAATACGAAGGAAAGCCTCTTAACATCGTTGAGGCATCCGTTAAGGGTGCCCTTAACAGGATATCCGCGCTTCCTTCAAAGAAGCCCGTTTATTACTACAGATTCATGCCCGACATTCCCGGTGAAGACGATCCCGGTTGCTTCCACTCATGCGATCTTTGGTTCTTCTTCAACACGATCTCAAAGTGTTCAAGACCTTACAAGGGACGACACTTTGAACTTGCGGACTCCATGAGTTCATATCTTGCAAACTTTGTTAAATACGGCGATCCAAACGGCGAAGACAAAGCGGGAGATCCCCTTCCTTTATGGTCTCGTTACGATATTAACGACCGTAACGAGATGAACTTCACGTCCGAAGGCCCTAAGCGCCACATCGATAAATCGCAGTTCATTTACGATATCGCTTCTTTCCTTACCGGTCCCAAACAGGGATTTAATCCTTATCTTCCGACATGGGAATATATTCCGGACGGAGAACCTTATGTATTTGGCGACAGAGTTTATGTTTACGGTTCACACGATACCTTTAACGGTGCCACATTCTGTCCCGGCGACTATGTTTGCTGGTCAGCTCCCGTAGACGATCTTGCAAACTGGAGATATGAAGGTGTCATTTATGAAAGCACTCAGGATCCTTTCAATCCGGACCGAGAAATGTGCTTATACGCTCCCGACGTTACCGTAGGTCCCGACGGCAGATATTACCTTTTCTATGTTCTCGACAGGGTTGGAAATGTTTCGGTAGCCGTTTGCGATACTCCTGCAGGAAAGTATAAGTTCCACGGTTACGTTCATTATCCCGACGGAACTTTGTACGGCGACAAAGAATGTGATGAGCCTCAGTTCGATCCCGGCGTGTTAACGGAAGGCGATAAGACTTACCTTTACACAGGCTTCTGCGGACAGACGGACGCATCGCGCCATGGCGCTATGTACACCTGTCTTGACAGTGACATGCTTACTATCCTTACCGATGCACCCAAATTCGTTGCACCCGGAAAGATGCATTCCGAGGGATCGGATTTCGTTGGCCATGCTTTCTTTGAGGCACCTTCGATAAGAAAGAACGGTGACACATATTACTTTGTATATTCATCGGAAGTTATGCATGAACTTTGCTATGCGACCAGCAAATACCCCGATCGCGATTTCAAATACGGCGGAGTCATCGTAAGCAACGCGGATATCGGAATCGATTCATACAAACCGGCAGACTTCCCGACAGGCTTTGGCGGAAACAACCACGGAAGCATAGTTCAGATCAAAGACAAGTGGTACATTTTCTACCATCGTCAGACCAACAACCACTGGTTCTCACGTCAGGGCTGCGTAGAAGAGATCAAGTTTAACGCCGACGGTTCCATAACACAGGTTGAAATGACCTCTTGCGGATCAAACAACGGAAGATCA
>CAMPBP010000235.1 GCA_946639085.1 uncultured Lachnospiraceae bacterium | reverse complement strand
GCATCGCCTCTTCTTAACTTGGAAACCTTGCATGCCGAAGCACATCTGTGATGGCCGTCCGCGATGTAAAGATTCTTTATGTTCTTAAAGGCATTAACTATAAACTCGATATCTTTATCATCGTTTATCTCAAAAAGTCGCTGAGTAACACCGTGATCTTTGAACTCTGCATAAGGACCTGCCGCCTTGATCTTCTCAAAGACTTTCGAAAGACTCCTGTCGTCTCTGTATGCAAGGAATATAGGCCCTGTCTGTGCACTTAGAGTGTCAACATGATTGATTCTGTCGACTTCTTTTTCCGCTCTTGTATTCTCGTGTTTTAAGATTATATTGTTCTCATATTCGTAAACCGAAGCTGTACAAACGAGGCCGGTCTGAGAACGACCGTCCATTATTTGTTCATAAAGGTACAAAGAAGCCTTTTCGTCTTTTACAAACTGCTTTTTATCGCGCATTTCCTCGTAGAGCTCTTTTGCCTTTTTATATACGGATTCATCGTATGTTGAAACACTGTCGTCAAGTTGTGTTTCGGCTCTGTCTATACGCAAAAATGAAAGCGGTTTGTCGCTTACATATTCTTTTGCTTCTGTTCTGCTAAATACATCATAGGGTAATGCGGCTATCTCGGACTCAAGTCCCTTTGCCGGGCGAACTGCCATAAAAGGTCTGACGGTAGACATTATAATAATCTCCTAACTTGTTTGCTTTATTGATTTTATCAAAATATGATAGAAACAACAACTTAAAAGTGATATAGTTAATCCATCGTAATCATTCTATAAACGGAGGAAAATCATGGAAAACGTTGAAAAATATATATGTGATAAAGTAAGTGCTTATGCAGATGAAGTACTTGACGGTATCGACCCTCAAAAAGTACAGGTTTCTTTTCAGCTGGAAAAGTTAAAGCCCTGTATGGAAGAACTTGCCAAAGAACTTGAATTAAGCGTTGAAGACGTGTTCATAAAATATATGGATGCTGCCAGCGAAAGATCTGTAGACAATGAAAAGAAGTTCCAAAGCACCATGGGGCATATGGATAAATACGGAGATTTCATGCAGTTTGAACAATTTTAAATAAATCTGTATAAAGAAAAAAAGGCGGGACCGTTTAATCGGTTCCGCCTTTTAATATACTGATTATTTTACTACTCTTACACGTAATACACCGTCGATAGCTGCAAGCTTATTGGCGATATCGGCCGTAACTTCATCATCAAGATCAAGCATTGTATAAGCAAATTCACCTTTTGATTTGCTGAGAAGATCTGAAACGTTGATTCCAAGGTCGCCGAATGATGCGGTGAACTTGGTGATCATGTTAGCAACGTTCTTATGGAAGATACCTACTCTTCCCTTCTTTGTGCAAACACCCATATCAACTGCGGGATAGTTAACAGAGTTAACGATATTACCGTTCTCAAGATAATCGATCATCTCCTTAACAGCCATCTTAGCACAATTGTCTTCAGACTCTGCGGTTGATGCTCCGAGATGAGGAGTTACGATACATCCCTTTGTACCCACGGTAGTGGAATTCGGAAAATCGGAAACATATTTTGCAATCTTGCCGGCAGTAAGTGCGTCTACGATTGCTTCTTCATCAACAAGAAGATCACGCGCAAAGTTAAGAACGATTGCGGTGGGCTTCATCATGGCGATTGCTTCTGCATTGATGGTTTTCTTTGTGCTCTCAAGAAGCGGAACATGTATCGTAATATAATCACATTCTCTGTAAATCTCCGTTACATCGGTAACATGCTTTACCTGGCGGTTCAATCCCCAAGCTGCGTTAACGGAAATATAAGGATCGTATCCGTAAACTTCCATACCGAGATTAACCGCTGCATTGGCAACAAGACCACCGATGGCACCAAGCCCGATTACGCCGAGCTTTTTTCCGGAAATTTCTGTACCTGCAAAGTTTTTCTTTTCTTTTTCGGCTGTCTTGGCGATGTTCTCGTCGTCACGGTTGTTAACACACCAGTTGATACCGCCTACGATATCTCTTGCGGCATATATCATTCCTGCAAGAACCAGTTCTTTAACACCGTTTGCGTTAGCGCCGGGAGTATTGAATACAACGATACCTTTCTCGGCACATTTGTCCAAAGGAATGTTGTTAACGCCGGCACCCGCTCTTGCTATGCAAAGAAGGTTGTCCGAAAACTCCATATCATGCATTGCAGCGCTTCTTACCAAGATACCTTCGGCTTCGTTGATATCCTCGGTCATCTTGAAATTATCGGTAAAATTGTTAAGACCTACACTCGAGATCGAATTAAGACAATTATATTTAAACATTACGCATTCTCCTTTTCATACTTTGTAAGAAACTCTACAAGCGCCTCAACCCCGTCGATAGGCATAGCATTGTAGATGGAAGCTCTTAAGCCGCCCACACTCTTGTGTCCTTTAAGGTTATCAAAACCTGCCGCTTTTGTGGCAGCAACTACAGCTGCGTCCTTTTCTGCGGAATCGGTAACAAAAGGAACGTTCATCAAAGATCTGAATTCTTTCTCAACGGTACCCTTGAACATCTTTGACTGATCAAGGAAATCATAAAGTACTTTGGCTTTCTTTTCGTTGATCTCGTTCATTTTCTCAAGACCGCCGATGGAGAGAAGGTATTTAAATACCTTACCGCATACATAAATTGCCCAGCAGTTTGGTGTATTGTACATTGAACCGTTGTTTGCGTGTGTGTCGAATCTGCAATAAGTGGGAACGGTAGGATCAACATTCTCATTAATGAGATCTTCTCTGATAATAACGATAGCAAGACCTGCAGGTCCTACGTTCTTCTGAACGCCGCCGTAGATAACGCCGTAATCGGATACGTTAACGGGCTTTGATAAGAACATTGAAGACTGATCTGCAACAAGGATCTTACCCTTTGTATTGGGAAGCTTTTGGAAAGTTGTTCCGTGAATAGTTTCGTTCTCACAAATATATACATAATCTGCGTCATCATCAACGTTAAGATCGCTGCAGTCGGGAATATAACTGTAGTTTTTATCTTCGCTTGTTGCGATAACGTTAACTTTGCC
>CAMPBP010000234.1 GCA_946639085.1 uncultured Lachnospiraceae bacterium | reverse complement strand
CATTTTCTTTCTGCAATGATAGCAGTTGCATTGTTTAGATCGATAGATGAATACTTCAAGGTTTCGTTTTCAATCTTCATGTCGATGCTGTCGTTATTTGTTCTTGAGACTTCGGGTTTCATTTTCCTTGAGAACAAAGAATTGTCCTTCGAACAGTTTATTATGCCTATAGTAAACGTGGCAATCAATACGATCGTTCTGTTTTGGATATTGAAGTATTTTAACGAAACAATAGCAAACAGGTACAGAAATAAATATTTGGAGCTTAACGATCAGGAATATTCCGCTTTGGTAAAATTGAAAGAAGTATCCAAAGAAGATTATTTAAGATCGATACATACCGCATATCTTGCCGAGAGAATCGCAATAGCATGCGGATGCAACGTTGATATGGCAAAGAACCTTGCATATTATCATCGAATCAAGAAATGCTTTGAATATGATCATGAAGGAATGGTCAATTTCGTTAAGGAAAACAATTTTCCTCCCGAAGCTGCGGAGACGGTTGTGGAGTTTTCGGATAAAACAGCTCCTTTGATAAAAAAAGAAGCATGCATAGTATATTTATCCGATAAACTCATTTCTTCGATAATGCAGATATTTGCCGCCGACAATCAAAAGAAAGTGGATTACGGCGAACTTATAGATACACTTCTTGATAAACATTACATAAAGAACGCGCTCATGGATTCCGATATGTCGCAAAGAGATATGAAAAATGTAAGAGAAATAATGAAGAGGGAGACACTTTATTATGACTTTTTACGTTGAGAATGAAACCAACGAAGAGTTTCCTTTTAATGTTGAAGAACTCATATCAACACTTACGGGTGAACTTATAAAGACATTCGGCATACAGTATGAAGTGAGTTTAAATGTTTCTTTTACCGATGATACTTCGATAAGAGAGATAAACAAAGAATTCAGGGGGATTGACAAATCTACCGATGTTCTTTCTTTTCCTGCACTTGAATTTGAAACACCGGGAGTTTTTTCGAACATCGAAGAAGATTCGCCCGAATACTTCGATCCGGATACAAAGGAACTTATACTTGGAGATATAATGATCTCTTTGGAACATGCGCATGCTCAGGCTTTGGAGTACGGCCATTCTTTCAAAAGAGAGATAGCGTTTTTGATCACTCACAGCCTTCTTCATCTTTCGGGGTTCGATCATGAAAGCGATGAAGAAAGAGCGGTTATGGAAGACTATCAGCGAAAAATACTTGATACAGTTGGGATTACACGGGAGACTGATTAATGTCTGTAAATGACAAAAAAAGCGGCAATACGGGCCTTAACAATTTCATAGTACAGGGCGGAATTCTTGCTTTTGCGGGCGTATTGGTAAGAATGCTTGGTTTGATCAAAAGAATTCCCCAGTACTACATAATCGGCAACTACGGAAACAGTTATTATTCTGCCGCATATGAGATATACAGCATCGTTTTGACCGTTTCTTCCTATGCCATTCCTTTGTCCGTATCCAAACTTGTTGCGGCAAGGGTCAATAAAGGGCAATACAAAAATGCATACAAGATATTCAGATGTACACTTACGTTTGCTTTTGTCGTAGGTTTGATATCATCTGTTTTGGTGTTCTTGTTTGCGGGCTCATTGTCATCGATGATCAATGAACCCATGAGTTATCTTGCGTTAAGAGTTTTGGCACCCACACTTTTCGTTGTGGCGATAATGGGTGTTTTCAGAGGCTTTTTCCAAGGGCAGGGAACTATGGTTCCCACTGCGGTTTCTCAGCTTATCGAGCAGATCGTACTTATAGCCGTAAGTTTAAGTGCTTCATACCTGCTTGTACGTAAGGGAGAAAAAGTCGGCAGAATACTGTTAAACGATAAGTATAAGAGTGCATACGGAGCCGCAGGCGCTACTCTCGGGTGCAGCGTCGGCGCTTTGGTTGCATTGCTTTTCTTATTCTTTATATACAGGCGATACTCAAGATCCTTTAAAAAGAAAGTATTACGAGATCCTTCGGACAAGATCGAAAACACGTTTTATGTGTATAAAGTATTGATACTTACGATAGTGCCCGTTGTATTGAGTGCTACGGTAAACAATATTTCCAATTTCCTGGATCAGTACATTCATAACAGGATCATGGTCGAAAAAGGGTTGATGGACATCAAATCCGTTAACTGGGGAATTTATTCGGGTAATTATCTTGTACTTATAGGAGTACCGATTGCCATGTCCAATGCAATGGGCGCTTCCAGCGTACCCACACTTGCAGGTATCATGCGAAGAAAGGCATTTGATGAAGCAAGAGACAAGATCGGACGTGTCATAAGGATAACAATGCTCATATCGATCCCTTGTGCAATGGGAATATTCGTTTTGGCAAACGAAGTAATGTTCTTACTGTTTTCAACAACCACCAAGACCGGTCCCATGTTACTTCGTATCGGTGCCGCAGGAATAGTTTTGTTCTCGTTCTCGACACTTACCAACGGAATACTGCAGGGAATGAGCAAACTTAGCAAACCGATCATCCACGGCCTTATTGCCTTGGCTGTACATGTTACATTGCTCACTTGTCTGCTTAAGTTTACGAATTTGAACATATACGCCGTAGCTTTATCCAACAACTTCTTTTCACTTATCATCTGTGTTTTGAACGTGTTGTCCATAAGAAAAGCCATCGGTTACAATCAGGAATATATGAAAACGTTCATATATCCCCTTGCAAGCTCGGCTGTAATGGGCGGCGTACTGTTTTTGCTTAACAAAGCGCTTTTACGCGGCAATTACTCAAGGATACTGATATTGCTTGAGATAGTTGTGGGAATCATAGTTTATTTCATCTCCATGGTCCTGATAAAAGGGATCACACGGGAAGAATTGTCGGCAATACCCGGCGGTAACAAATTGCTTCGGATTTTCAAATTTATAAAATAACGGGTCGGAACAAATAAGATGAGATATGACGTAGCTGTTATAGGAGCAGGCGCCAGTGGTATGACTGCAGCTTTGTTTGCAGCAAAAAACGGTGCAAGAGGGACAGTTTTTGAGAAAAACGGCGAACCGCTGAAGAAGCTCCTTCGTACCGG
>CAMPBP010000233.1 GCA_946639085.1 uncultured Lachnospiraceae bacterium | reverse complement strand
AGGAACGGTTCGTACGAAGTGCTCTTGCCTGAGCATTGGGAAAATATCCCATCTCCTTGGCCGTCTTCTTTATGAGATTTCTGGTCTGTTCACCTATATCGCTTTGATCGTTCAAAGCCTTGCTGACCGTGGCAACCGATACTTTGCATGCCGCGGCGATGTCTTTCATCGATACCATATCTGTCTCCGAAATAATCTTTTCTTAATCGTTTTCGTGCTTTAAGTATATCATAGCAAATAATTTCGTTTCAATCTCTATTTTTTAGGTTGCTTTTGTGATTTTTTTACTATATAATTGGGACTACGAACGGGATGTTTATGCCTTTTTACTTAATCGATTTCATAACCCGTTCAAATTACAAAAAATATTGGGAGGATACCATGAAATTCGGATTTTTTGACGACCTGAACAAAGAATATGTCATTACAACCCCTAAGACCCCCCTGCCGTGGATCAACTACCTCGGAACAAACGACTTCTTTTCGCTTGTTTCCAATACGGCCGGCGGTTATTCTTTCTACAAAGATGCAAAGTTACTTCGTATCACAAGATTTCGTTACAACAACGTTCCTATGGATTCGAACGGTAAATACTTCTACATAAAGGACGGCGATACTGTTTGGAATCCCGGCTGGCAGCCCACCAAGACAGATCTTGACTCTTACGAATGCCGTCACGGTATCGGTTACACCAAATGGAATTCCTCCAAGAACGGTGTTAAGGCCGAGGTTCTTGCTTTCGTTCCCACGGACGACACATGTGAGATCAACCGCATCAAACTTACAAACACTTCTTCGGAAGCTAAAGACATCAAGCTTTTCTCTTATGTTGAATGGTGTCTTTGGAATGCGGATGACGATATGAAGAACTTCCAGAGAAACTTCTCTACAGGTGAAGTTGAGATTGTCGGATCTACCATCTTCCATAAGACCGAGTACAGAGAGCGTCGTAATCATTACGCTATCTACTCCGTAAACGCTCCCATCGACGGATTCGATACTTCAAGAGATGCATTCCTCGGAGCATATCACGACAATCACGATCCGGAAGCTGTATTTAACGGAGCATGTACCGGAAGTGAAGCACACGGATGGTCCCCGGTTGCCGCTCATCAGATCAATATCAAACTTAATCCCGGCGAGAGCAAGTCTTATGTTTTCGTACTCGGTTACTGCGAGAATCCCGAAGATCAGAAATGGGAATCAAAGGGTATCGTAAACAAGGCTCCCGCAAATGCAATGCTTGCAAAGTACAAGACAGACGAGGACGTTGACAAGGCATTTGCAAAGTTAAACGCTTACTGGGACAATCTTCTTTCAATATATACGGTAGAGTCGAATAACGACAAAGTAAACAGAATGGTAAACATCTGGAACCAGTATCAGTGTATGGTTACCTTCAACATGTCACGTTCCGCTTCATACTTCGAATCCGGTATCGGTCGTGGAATGGGCTTCAGAGATTCCAACCAGGATCTTCTCGGTTTCGTTCACCTCATTCCCGAACGTGCGAGAGAGCGTATCATCGATATCGCTTCGACACAGTTTGAGAACGGTTCAGCATACCATCAGTATCAGCCTCTTACAAAGCGCGGTAATTCCGACATCGGTTCGGGTTTCAACGACGATCCCCTTTGGCTCATCGCAGGTACAAGCGCTTATGTTCGTGAGACGGGCGATATCTCAATTCTTAAGGAGATGGTTCCTTACGACAACGATATGTCGGTAGCCACCACTCTTATGGAGCACTTAAAGAGATCCTTTAATTTCACGGTAAACAACAAGGGACCTCACAATCTTCCTCTTATCGGACGTGCCGATTGGAACGATTGTCTTAACTTAAACTGCTTCTCAGAGCATCCCGGCGAATCATTCCAGTGCTTCGGACCTTCGGAAGGACCCGTTGCGGAATCTGTATTCATTGCAGGTATGTTCGTTAAGTACGGTGAAGAATATGCACAGCTCGCAGAACTTCTCGGTGACACCGCAGAAGCTGAAAGAGCACGTAAAGAGATCAAGATCATGTACGATGCAGTCCTTAAGGACGGCTGGGACGGCGAATGGTTCGTTCGTGCATACGATGCATATTCAAACAAGATCGGTTCAAAGGAATGTGAAGAAGGAAAGATCTTCATCGAAAGTAACGGTTTCTGCTCACTTGCAGGTATCGGTGTTAAAGAAGGTCTTGCAGAAAAGGCACTTGATTCGGTTAAGAAATATCTTGATTGCAAGTACGGTGTAATGATCCTTCAGCCCGCATATACGGTATACCACCTCGAACTTGGAGAGATTTCTTCATATCCCCCCGGATACAAAGAAAATGCCGGAATCTTCTGCCACAACAACCCTTGGGTTTCCATCGCGGAAACGGTTATCGGACGTGGCGACAGAGCATTCGAAATCTACAAGAAGACATGTCCCGCTTATACAGAGGAAATATCCGAGATTCACAAGACAGAGCCTTACGTATACTGCCAGATGGTTGCAGGTAACGACGCATACATCCCCGGCGAAGGTAAGAACTCCTGGCTTACAGGTACAGCTGCTTGGACGTTCTGCAACATTTCACAGTACATCCTCGGCGTATATCCCACTCACAAGGGACTTTCCGTTGATCCCTGCGTACCTCACGGCTTCGGTGATTTCAAGATCACAAGAAAATTCCGTGGCGCTACATACCACATCGAAGTATCCAATCCTTCGGATGTTGAAAAGGGAGTTAAAGAGCTCATCGTTGACGGCAACAAAGTTGACGGCTGCGTGATTCCTTTCGTAGAAGGAAAGAAAGAATACAATGTCAAAGTTGTAATGGGATAAAAGGAATCACAAATCTCTGATTTGTGATCGAATCGCAGTTGAGGCATCTGCGATTCGACGCGGAGCGTTCCTCCAAAGCCGAGGTATTTTCGAGGCTTTGGTTGTTTAATCTTGCGTAAGCTTTCATAGTATCACAAACCCCGATTCGTTATGAATCGGGGTTTTTACTTTTTACATATCAGAAGTCAGTGTAACAAGTTCTTTGGGCAGGAACTTTATGAGTGTTTCTTCGATATCCGCGCCCTGGCCGGGTTT
>CAMPBP010000232.1 GCA_946639085.1 uncultured Lachnospiraceae bacterium | reverse complement strand
AATCCCAGTCATGGAATCCATATTTTCTCATAATGACGTCTCTGTATTCCTGCTTACTGATATCCGCCGGATTGACGCCTCTTGACTTGCAGAAATCAAGGATGAGTTCCTTGCCTCTTGCAACGTTTTCTTCTTTTAACTCCTGCTTAAACCACTGAGAGATCTTGTTTCTGGCCTGAGTGGACTTAACGATGTTAAGCCAGTCACGGCTGGGTCCCTTGGAGTTCTGGCTCGTGATGATCTCGACTCTGTCACCGTTATTGATGACATAATCGATGTTAACGAGCTGTCCGTTTACTCTGGCGCCCACCATTCGGTTTCCGACAGCCGAGTGAATGGAATAAGCAAAGTCTATGGGTGTGGAACCTGCGGGAAGGTTTTTAACCTCACCCGTAGGGGTAAAGCAATATACACTGTCAGAGAAAAGATCAAGGTCCGACTTAAGGAGATTTAAGAACTCGGCGTTGTCGGAAAGATCTCTCTGCCACTCAAGTATCTGACGAAGCCAAGCAAGTTTTTCTTCTTCTCCGACTCCCGCTTTTCTTCCGTCGGAAGCTTCTTTGTACTTCCAGTGGGCAGCGATACCGTATTCTGCCGCTCTGTGCATTTCGTAGGTTCTTATCTGTATCTCGAAAGGCTGTCCCGAAGAACCGATAAGCGTCGTATGAAGCGACTGATACATGTTGGGCTTGGGCATAGCGATATAATCCTTAAATCTGCCCGGGATGGGCTTGTAGATCTCATGGATGATACCAAGAGCCGCATAACAGTCACGGACAGAATCGACAATGATCCTGACTGCAAAAAGATCGTATATCTGATCGATGGTCTTGTTCTGATTGACCATCTTTTTATAGATACTGAAGAAATGCTTTACACGTCCGTCAATCTTGGCTTCGATACCTGCGTTTTTGATGTGGGCACTTACTTCGTTTACTATACTTTGAATATATTTCTCCCGTTCAACCTTTCTTACCGCAATCTGCTTTGTAAGATCCGCATACACATCGGGATGCAGATATTTAAGGGAAAGATCGTCCAGTTCGACTTTGATACGGGAAATACCCAGCCTGTCGGCTATGGGTGAATAAATGTCCAGCGTCTCTCTTGCTATACGCTGCTGCTTTTCGGGCGGCATATGGGACAGAGTTCTCATGTTGTGAAGTCTGTCGGCAAGTTTGATAAGGATGACACGGATATCCTTTGCCATGGCAAGGAACATCTTTCGAAGGTTCTCCGCCTGGATCTCGATTTTCTCTTTGTCCACGCTTACATGAGACTCTTCCATGTCGAAATGCTGCAGCTTTGTGACGCCGTCAACAAGCAATGCAACTTCGTCTCCGAATAGCGTTGCGATCTCTTCTTTGGTAAGAATGGTGTCCTCCACAACGTCATGAAGAAGACCTGCAACGATAGTCTCCTTGTCAAGCTCAAGATCCGCAAGGATGATGGATACATACAAAGGATGCACGATGTAGGGCTCACCGGATTTTCTGACCTGTCCGTGATGCGCCTCGTTTGCCACTCTGTATGCTCTTGCGATTATGGAAATATCGTCCGAAGGGTGGTATTTTTTGACACGCGAAATCAAGTCCTCGTAGAGTTTCTCGGGACTTAGGTATTCTTCCAATGATTCAATTCTACCGTCATCAATGGTAAATTCGGTGTCTTGTATTGAAACCATCTTCGCCTCTAAAAGTTACTTTCCTTCGTATGTTATGGCCGAGAAAAGCGGCACTTTGTTTATCTTCTCTCTTCCCTTTAAGCCTGCAAGCTCCATCAAAACAACAACGCCTACAACAACTCCGCCGAGAGATTCCACGAGTTTGATCATAGCCTGCGTTGTTCCGCCGGTAGCGATAAGGTCGTCAACGATAAGGACCTTCTGTCCGGGAACGATGGCATCTTTGTGCATCTCGATGGTTGCGGTGCCGTACTCAAGATCGTACTGCTGAGAAACGGTCTCGCAGGGAAGTTTGCCCTTCTTACGGATAAGAACGAAAGGCTTATGATTAATGTATGCAATGGGTGTTCCGAAAATGAAACCTCTTGATTCGGGACCTGCAACAACATCGAAATCAAGGTCTTTTATAAGGCCGTTCATGGTATCGATGGCGAGTCCGAGTCCGTCGGCATCCTGTAATACGCTCGTAATGTCTCTGAAGATGATCCCCTTCTCGGGAAAATCAGGTATGCTTCTTACATATTCTTCCAATTTTTTCATGATCTTCTCCGTTCCGCCTTGTCGGCAAAATAATAAATAATATCTTATTATATGGCTTTTTTCGCGCATAGTAAAGAACAAAGCGCCTTGCAATTTTAAATTGCAAAACGCTTTGTTCAAAAAGAAAAAGATTAAGAAGATGAAACAGCATCATCAATTAAGTTTGTAAACGAATTTCACACCGTCTTTGGCGTTCTTATTGTCGGCCGAATAAGCTTCATATCCCTTTGAAACCTCACTTATTGCGGTAAGTCTGTCAAGAAGTCCTTCGGTATTGTCTTCTATGAATGCGGTGAGTTTGCCGATACCTTCTTCATCGTATGAAATGAGGCCGTCATGCAGTTTGACACTGCCCTCTTTTAACTGCTTTGCTCCGTCAACAAGTTCCGGTAACTGGGCACTTATCATTCCCGCACCGTCGGAAGCTTTCTTGACTGCGGAAGTGTATTCGATAATACCGTTGTAGAATTGATTGTAAGAATCAAGCTGTCCCTTTAATGCAGACAGTTTTGCCACGCCTTCGTTAACCTGAGCATTAGAGGAATTGATGATATCCTGTACTTCTTTTGAATTCATCTTTTCCTGTGCTATGAGGTTTATCTGCTGTTCGGTGTTCTGATCGATCAACGCCTTTACTTCATCGCTTCCCATCTGCTTGTCGACTTCTGCCTTGAGCATTGCATCATACTGATCTTGTGTTAACATTCCCAGTGCTATGAGTTCTTCCGCACTGTGACCGTACTTCTGATTAATGCCCGCATCAAACAATGGTTTAACCTTGGCGGTAACACCTTCTTCAACTTTTGCGGTAACACCGGCTCTTATGGTTGCTTCGTTTGCTTTAACCTTTTCTTCT
>CAMPBP010000231.1 GCA_946639085.1 uncultured Lachnospiraceae bacterium | reverse complement strand
GATTACGAATATTTCAAAAAAGCTATCTTTGACATGACGAAGATAGATCTCAATGCCTATAAGGAAAAGCAGATGAAGAGACGTATCGATACCCTTATCGATAAGCATGAGATCAAGGGCTATGATAATTACGTTGCTTTACTTAAAAAGGACAGAGAGAAGTTTGAAGAGTTTGTAAGTTATCTTACGATCAACGTTTCCGAGTTTTACAGAAATCCCGATCAGTGGGATTTGATGGACAAGGAGATCATTCCCGAACTTATTTCGAAGTTCGGCAAGAACTTAAAGATATGGAGTGCCGCATGCTCTACCGGTGATGAACCCTATTCGCTTGTTATGGCGCTTTCACGTCACATTCCTTTAAATCAGATAAAGATATTTGCGACCGATATCGACAAGCAGATACTTGAGAAGGCAAAACTTGGCCTTTACAATGCAAAGTCCATCGAGAACGTTCCCAAGGACCTTAAAGAAAAGTATTTCGAAGAGGTGGGCGGTTCTTACAGGATCAAGGATGAGATCAAGCAAAGGGTTGAGTTTAAGCAGCACAATCTTTTGAAAGATCCTTTCCCCAAAGATATGCATATGATCGTTTGCAGAAACGTTCTCATATATTTTACCGAAGAAGCGAAAGAGCAGATATTCAGACAGTTCTGCGATGCTCTTAAGAGCAAAGGTATTCTGTTCATAGGAAGCACGGAACAGATCATAAATTATAAAGAGATCGGCTTCCAGCGTAAAAATAGTTTTTACTATGACAAACCTTAGTTTGTCATAGTAAAAAAGAACGGGTCTCTGATGAAAACAACAGTTTTCATCAGCGGTACTATGATAAACCATAACCTAACCCACCGAGAAAGTATTTATGGTAAAGAATAGAGCTAAAATTGAATATACTTTACTCGTTTGGATAGTATTGACGGCTATATGGAATTATGTGTCATATTTCTTTGATGTAGGAAATCTGTCGACATATTCTTATGTAGCCGTTTTGATTTTTTGGCTGATAACCGTTCAAAAAGATATCTACAGTCCGTTCATCAGAAGAAGACTACTCGCCGGAGGAACTTATTTCATAGTTCTTTTTTGCCTAAGGTATATAAGATGGAACATCGCTCCCGACTTTTCCACACTTGAGAGATACTGTTGGTACGGCTACTATTTTCCCACGATAATGACACCGCTTCTGTCGCTTGCAATAAGTCTTTCCATCGGTGATAAGGATATAAAGAAACTGAACAGGATCATGTTGCCTTTCAGGATAATGTGCCTTTTTCTTCTTACCCTGGTATTTACCAATGATCTTCATGAAGCGGTATTGCACATCTGGGTGGAAGGCGGAAAAGAACACAGCAGTCCCGGGCCGGCTTATTATGCCATAATGGCATGGTATTTCATCCTTTGCCTTTCCTCTCTTATCATAATGCTATATAAGTGTTCAATCTCTTCCGTTCGAAGGAGATTGTGGTTTCCTGTTTCTGTCGGGCTTTTCGGGATGGGACTTTGCATACTTTACTTTGTTAACGGTGCCTCGAGCCCCAAACTGTTTGGTCATAACTTATACAACATACAGGAAGCTTACATGATTGTTTTTCTGGGTCTGTGGGAATCGTGTATACTGATCGGTCTTATTCCGTCGAAATCGCTCATTAAAGAGCGTGAATGGATAAAAGAAGGTATTCTTGAAAAAGTGGGCGACAAGATAGCACGTATAAGAGAATTACTTGAAGGCATGTGGACATGCGACGAGGATACCTTCAGGGACAGACTCGTAAGAATGTGTTGTCTTGGTGCATATATCAAAAGACGCGCCAATATGGAACTTTGTATCGATGAGAACGGATATATCGATACAAAGGAACTGACATATGCAATAAGAGAGTGTTTTGAATATCTTCCGATGTACGGTATCACAGTCGGTTATGAAGACACCGGAAATGCCAAAATTCCGGCAGCATTTGTTACAACCGCTTATGATATTTTGGAAAGAATAGTCGAAAGAACACAGAGCGCATGCTATGTCAAAGTTTATACTTCCGAAAATACCAATGAGATCGTCTTTCGCTCTTTGGTCGAAGCAGACATCAAAGAAGAATATTCGGGCGGTGATCATTTAAAAGCCATAGCTGAAGATGAACTGTCAAGAGCTGTAAAAATGCTGGGCGGATCCATCGATGTTCATGAAAAAGATGATACTGTCTATTTTGAACTTACGCTTAAATACGACCTTAGGAAAAAACGTATCGGTCTAGAGTCCGACCTTAAGGGACTTGCCGGAATCACGAGGTTTCTTTCCATTGAAGATATGTCACTGGGTGCTAAAACAAAGATACATGACGCTCTGGGAAGAGCACTTTTGATCTCCAAAAGATATCTTATCGAACCGGGAAGCGTAGGAAGAGATGCGGTATTAAGAGAACTGGAGTACAGTCTTTCTCTGGCCGAAAATGTAACACGAGAGGGTATTAAAGATGAACATTTTGTTGAAAGATGCATCGAGCAGGCAGGTAATCTGGGCGTTGAAGTAAATTTTGAAGGTACGATTCCCGAAGATGAAGATATAAGAATGATCGTTGATACGGCGATAACCGTTGAGATTACAAATGTTCTCAGGTATTCGGATGAAAAGACACTGTCTGTCCTATGTACAGACGATGAAAGAGAATATAACATAGAGATCAGGACAGCGGGTAAACCGGCAGACAGTGAATTTGTTGAAAAAGGCGGTTTAAAGAATTTAAGAGAGCTTACCGAAACTGCGGGAGGCACGATGAGTCTTGTGTTTGAGCCGACTTTTCTTCTTACCGTAACTATTTTGAAAGGGGAAGACAGATAACATGCCCATAAAGGTTGTGGTGGCGGACGATTTTTTGATGTCCAGACAGGTTTTTGAAAGTGCCATCAAAGAAAGCAATGAATTTGAGATAGTAGGATCGTTTCGGACTGCCGAAGAAGCCACCGAATATGTTCTGAAACACAGCGTCGATCTTGTGATCATGGATATTGTGATGAATGAAGGCACGAACGGGCTGTCGGCGGCGAAAAAGATCAAAGACGGCAAACCGGGCGTTATGTTGATAATAGT
>CAMPBP010000230.1 GCA_946639085.1 uncultured Lachnospiraceae bacterium | reverse complement strand
TGGCCCTTATGTTCAGAGTGAGCGTCAGAAGGCCGGCATTTATTTAAAATATGCAAAGCAGTTGATTGATAAAGGCGAAGCATATTATTGTTTCTGCGATCAGGAAAGACTTGATTCTTTAAAAACAGAAGTCGTAGACGGAAAGGTGATTTCAATTTACGACAAGCATTGTCTTTCTCTTTCCAAAGAAGAAGTTGAGGCAAATCTTGCTGCCGGAAAGCCTTATGTAATTCGTCAGAATAACCCTCGTACCGGAACAACTGCTTTTGAAGATGAAATCTACGGACGTATCGAAGTGGACAATTCCGAGCTTGACGATATGATTTTGATTAAATCCGACGGATATCCAACCTATAACTTTGCAAATGTGGTAGACGATCATTTAATGGGTATTACGCATGTTGTACGTGGTAATGAATACCTTTCTTCTTCACCAAAGTACAATCGATTGTATGAAGCATTTGGCTGGGATGTCCCGGTGTATATTCATTGTCCTTTGATTACAAATGAAGAGCATCAGAAGCTTTCAAAGAGAAGCGGTCATTCTTCTTTCGAAGATTTGATTGAACAGGGCTTTGTAAAAGAAGCTGTTGTAAACTTTGTTGCACTTCTTGGATGGAGCCCAAGCGATAATAACGAGATTATGTCTTTGGATGATTTGGTAAAATCCTTTGATTATCATCATATTAATAAGTCTCCGGCTGTTTTTGATATGGTAAAACTTCGTTGGATGAACGGAGAATATATCAAAGCAATGGATGAGGATCGCTTCTATGAAATGGCTGAGCCGTACATCAAAGAAGTAATCAAAAAGGATTTGGATTTAAAGAAGATTGCTTCCATGGTTCATACCAGAATTGAAACCTTCTTAGATATCAAAGACCATATTGATTTCTTTGAAACCTTACCAAAATACGATACCGAGATGTATGTACACAAGAAAATGAAGACTACAAAAGAATCTTCACTTGCGTTGTTACAGGAGATTTTACCGGTATTGGAAGCACAAGAAGATTACAGTAATGATGCACTTTTTGCTACCTTAAAGGGATTTGCAGAAAGTCACGAATATAAGAACGGTTATGTTCTTTGGCCAATTCGTACCGCTGTATCCGGAAAGCAGAACACACCGGGTGGAGCTACCGAGCTTATGGAGATTTTAGGAAAAGAAGAATCCTTAAATCGTATCAGAAAAGGTATTGAATTATTAAGTAACTAATATATGTTATCGTATATTCCGCAAGAAGAGACAAACAAAGGAGTATATGAGAAACGAAAAACAAATTCTTGCAATCGAACACTTTACGGGGCCCTGTCTTGTCGTTGCAGGCCCCGGTTCGGGCAAGACAAAATGTCTGGTGGAACGCGTTTATCATCTGATTGACGTACACCATATTTCCCCTGATAAAATATTGGTATTAACATTTACAAAGGATGCTGCGAAAGAAATGAAGGATCGTTTCTTAAAGCAGTCTTCTTGTGTTACAAAAATACCGTTTTTCGGAACATTTCATTCATTTTTTTATACGATATTGAAAGAAGAATATCATTTCACAAATGAAAATATCATCACACCGAAAAGTGCTTATTCGCTTATGATGAAAAGCCTTACAGAGCATGGAATTAAAGCATCATCCCTGGATGTATTTGGTGTCTTAAAAGAAATCTCGTCTTGTACCAATCAAAATATTTCTCCGAAAGAGTATGAATCAAGACTGTTGGAACACAGGTTTGAAAGAGTCTATGCTACCTATCAAAAGAAAAAAGAAGAAAATCATTTTATCGATTTTGACGATATGCAAACATTGGTTTATAAACTGTTTTCGTCTAATAAATCCGTTTTAAAAAAATGGCAGGACAGATACTCCTTTGTTCTTTTGGATGAAATGCAGGATATCAATGAACTGCAGTTTTTTGTAACGAAGCTTTTGTGTGAAGAACATAACAATTTATTTGCAGTGGGGGATGACGATCAATCCATTTATGAATTTAGAGGGGCAAAAACAAAACTGTTTTTATCTTTAAAAACGCAGTATCCGGATTTAAAGACAATTGTTTTGGATACGAACTATCGCTGCAAAAAGAATATTGTTTCGGTTTCAAGCAATTTTATCAAACATAATAAAAACCGCTTCGACAAAGAGTATCACAGCTTTTCCGAAGCCCCCGGAATTGTTAAAACTATCCTGTTTGAAGATGAAAAAGCCCAGGCAAACGGAATTTTAAATATCATAAAAAAGCATCCGAATGAAACGGTTGGAATTTTGTTTCGGAACAAAAGAGACGGAGATTATATCAGTCGTTTTTTGGAATGGAATCATATTTTGTATTATTCAAAAGAACGATTCTATTCAAATACCACAAATGAGATATTAGCGGATGTGACCTTGTTCTTTGGAAAGTATTTCGAACTATCCGACAGCAAAGAAGAAAGCGATTTCTTTTTAAAGGAAATAAAGTACTCATTTCAACCGAAGTCCTATTATTCTCTTATGAATTATTTTAGAAAAGGTGCAGGGTATGATTCCTATATAAAACAGAAATATAAAGATGATGAACTGATTTTGGATGTTTGTTTTTCTTATTTGGATGAGATTCAAAAAGAATGCAAGAAATTTTCCAATGAATGTGATCCCAAAAGTGTGATTGACGAATTAAAGACATTGGAAATTAAGGAAAAGTACCGGTTGCAGGTGAAAGAGGATGCAAAGATTTTTTTGTATACCTATCATGGATCAAAGGGATTGGAGTTTGATATTACGTTTTGCATTAACGTCAATGAAGGGATGGTGCCTTCGCCCTTTCACAAAGGGGATTTGGAAGAAGAACGTAGAATGTTTTATGTTGCCCTTACAAGAGCCAGATTTCAACTCTATGTTTGTTCTATAAAAATAAGAGGGGGAAAGTTCTTTCCGCCCTCTGTATTTATCAGTGAAATGAAAGATTAGTTTTCTTCCGCTTCATCCTGCATTTCCTGAAAACGTTTGCCGACACGTTCGTATTCTTCATCAGACTGGATGTTGTCCAAACGAGGCTCGCCGGTTTCTTCGTCTTCGAAGTAACGATAGATGATGACTTCGTTTTCATT
>CAMPBP010000229.1 GCA_946639085.1 uncultured Lachnospiraceae bacterium | reverse complement strand
AAATGAGTTCCAATATCGTGAAGGCGACTTCGGGTTCTATCCCAAGGGCGTATATTACGGCATGTACACCTTTGAATCCTGGAACTATTCCGATGACGATATTTTCAGATCTCTTAAGCAAAGCGAGGTTTTCGAGGAACTGAAGAGTCATGTCGATGACGGTTTCTTTGAGGGAATATTGAAAGAGAGAGTGCTTGAGAATCCTCATAAGACTATACTTACGATGGTTCCGAAAAAAGGCCTTGACGAAATGGAAGACGAGGAACTTGCCAAGAAACTCAAAGCCTACAAAGAAAGCCTTACCGCTAAAGAGACAGAGGATCTGATCAGGGAGACCAACAGACTTAAGGAATATCAGGATAAAGAAAGCACTCCCGAAGAGATTGCAACAATTCCCACCCTTACCATAGATGATATTCCTAAAAAGGGACGTCACTTTAAGTATGAAACGGAAGAAGTTTCGGATGTTAAGTTTGTAGAGTGCAAGCAGTTTACAAATGAGATCGTATACGGCGTATTAAGCTTTTCCATTAAGTCGATGCCGGAAAGACTTATCAAGTATTTAAGTATTCTGAAGGCTCTTTTGGGACTCATCGATACAAAGAATTATAAGTACGGTGAACTTGTTAACGAGATGGCCATATATACCGGAAGCCTTTCTTTCTCCGTCAATGTATATAAAGACGTATGCGACCCCGATATTTATGAACCCGCATTCGAGATCAGATTCAAAACGCTGTACGGCAATATAAAAAAGACTCTGGAACTTGCCGAAGAAGTGCTTTATACATCAAAACTTGATGACAAGAAGAGAATAAGAGACATTCTCGAAGAGGCAAGATCGAGACTCACAAGTTATATGGCCGCAGGCGGTGATGGCGTTGCTTATAAGCGCGTAATGTCGTATTATGACAAGGGAGCGGCTTTGTCTGAAAAGTACTCAGGAATGGATTATTTCAGACTCCTGGAAGACATATGCGATAACTTCGACGATCACGCAGACGACCTTATAAAGGGCATGAAAGAGTGCCTTGAATATATTATATCAAAAGACAAGCTGACCGTATTTGTAAGTGCGGATGAAAAGGGTCTGGAAGTATTTAAAAACGAATCTTCAGAATTTCTTAAGAATTTGCCCCATAAAAAGGCTTCCGACGAACCGTATATAGTACATACAGAGAAAAAGCAGGAAGCTTTCACTTATGCGGCACAGGTTCAATTCGTGGCACTGGGCGAAAATTATGTAAGACACGGGCTCCAATATGACGGAAGCCTCACAGTATTAAGAAACATCCTTAATACATCTTATCTT
Source organism: uncultured Lachnospiraceae bacterium (assembly GCA_946639085.1). Lineage (GTDB taxonomy): Bacteria > Bacillota > Clostridia > Lachnospirales > Lachnospiraceae > UBA1258. Next base: position 1,783 of record CAMPBP010000229.1, on the reverse strand, counting down.
TGGAACGAAGTAAGAGTTAAAGGCGGAGCATACGGAGTATATATGATGTTCATGCAAAACGGAAATATGTTTGCAGTGTCTTACAGAGATCCGAATGTTGAAAAGACGGTAGAAGCTTACATGGGAGCAAAAGACTATATAGCCAACTTCCCCGAAGACGAAACGCTCATTGAAAGAATGATCATTTCGACCATAGGCTTAATGGATACACCCTTTACTCCTTCTCTTACCGCACTTAAGACGTTCAATATGTACAAGTCCGGGCTCACCGATGAAATGAACGACCGTGAAAGGAACGAAGTATTAAGTACCGATTGCAAGAAGTTAAGATCTCTTTCAAAGTATCTTGAACTCCTGAATGAAGACGCGGGAATAGCCTGTGTCGGCGGTACAAAGGCAATCAACGAAAGCAGTAATCTTTTTCTTAAAACAGAACCTTTATACAATTCATAAAATGTCGAATTGACATTAAAAGGGAGGATTATTATGAAAATGATGAAGAAACTTGTTGTATCGGCATTATCACTGGCAATGTGCTTATGCTTCGTAGCCTGTGGATCGTCTTCTTATGACTCTGCGACAAAAAGTTACTCTTCGACAGAGGCTGTTTACGAATCTGCTCCTGCAGCGGCATATGACGGAGATTACGGCTTCTATGCGGCCGATGAAGAGTATTATGACGGCGGAGACGGCGATATCCAATATACAAAAAACGGATCGGGCGGAAATGATGTTCAAAGACAGCAGCAATTTGACGACCCCGGCAGAAAGCTTATCAAAACATATAACCTTTCCGTAGAAACGGAAGAATTTGCTGCATTTTCTTCCGCAGTCGAAGCGAAGATCAACGAACTCGGCGGATATATCGAAAACCTTGATGCTTACAACGGAAGCAGCTACGGCACAAGAAGAGAACTTCACTATGCCAACCTGACAGCAAGAATTCCCGCGAACAATGTTCCCGATTTTCTTGACATGATCGGTGAAAAAGGCAATATAACAAGCCAATCACGTTCCGTAACCGATGTAACGCTTAACTATACGGATACACAGAGCCTAAAGGAGTCTTATCTTGTTGAACAGCAGAGACTTCTCGAGATTCTTGAAACAGCTGACGATCTTGAATACATCATCGTTTTGGAAGACAAGCTTTCGGAGATCAGATATAAGATCGAATCTCTTGAATCACAGCTTCGTTCATACGACAACAAAGTTGATTACTCCACCGTTTATCTTTACATCCAGGAAGTTGATGTATACACTGAGCCCATTGTTGAACCCAAGACTTACGGTGAGAGACTTTCCGAGTCCTTCACTCAGAGTGTAGAGAGAGTATTTGAAGGTCTTAAAGACTTCCTCGTAGGCTTTGTAGGCGCCGTTCCCGGTCTTGTGATCTTTGTGATCGTTGTACTCATCGTCTTCGTGATCGTTAAGGTTATAATCAAGATCGTTAAGAAGCAAAATGATAAGACCGAAGCAAAGCGTCGCGCAGCTTACAACGCTCAGATGGCAGCTTACAATGCTTCCCAGGCGGCACAGGCAGCTCAGACGGTACAGGCTCAGCCTCAGACACAGCAGACAGAGAATAAAGAAAGCTAATATAATTTTTGATGAGTGATGAAAAGATAAATGTAAGTACAACAAAATCAGGTTTCGCAGCCATAATAGGAAGACCGAACGTCGGCAAGTCCACGCTCATGAACAAGATCGTCGGTCAGAAGATCGCGATCACTTCAAACAAACCTCAGACTACGAGAAATCGAATTATGACCGTATATACTTG
>CAMPBP010000228.1 GCA_946639085.1 uncultured Lachnospiraceae bacterium | reverse complement strand
GCACGTTGCAGGTATGGAAGAATCAGGTATCATCATCGCCATCAACAAAGACGAAGATGCTCCCATCTTTGACGTAGCTGACTACGGTATCGTAGGCGACCTCAACAAGATCGTTCCCGAACTTACAGAGAGCTTAAAGACAGCAATTGCCAACAAGTAATCTATAACAGGGTATAAAGAAAAAGCTCCGTGTTTTCGTAAAGAAGACACGGAGCATTTTTTTCTTTGTACTAAATTGTCTTAATGACTTTATCGTAAGTTCGTTTAAAGAAGAAGGTGGTCGCCAGTGCGGACATTACCTCTGCGATGGGGAATGACCACCATACGTAGTCAACGCTTCCGAGAAGTGAAAGAAGATATGCCGCAGGGATCAGAACGACGATCTGACGCATTATGGAAGTGATCATACTGTAAATACTGATTCCCAGCGCCTGGAACATGGATCCGGTTACGATACAGAAAGCAGCCACAGGGAAGTGGATACCTATTATCCTGAGAGCTACCGTACCCATCTGAACCATGGTATCCGAAGCGTCGAAAAGCTTAAGAAGCGGTTCGGGGAAAACTTCGAAGGCGATGACACCGAGTATCATCATGGCCGTGGCATATATCCAGGCAAGCTTCCAGGTATCCATCATACGCTGTCTCTTTCTTGCGCCGTAGTTGTATGCGATTATCGGGATCATGCCGTTGTTGAGACCGAATATGGGCATGAATATGAAACTCTGAAGTTTAAAGTATACACCGAATACCGCAACTGCCGTGGAAGAAAAGGTGAACAGTATCTTATTTAAGATGAAGACCATCAATGAACCGATGGACTGCATGATTATCGAAGGAACACCGATCTTGTAAATATGTCCTATCAATACGGGATCGGGTCTGAATCCCTTAAAGGAAATCTGTATGTCGGGATTCTTCTTTACGTTAAACATATATGCCATTATGCAGGCAACCACCTGTCCGGTCACCGTTGCAACCGCCGCGCCGGTCACGCCCATCCTGGGAGCGCCGAGAAGACCGAAGATAAGAATGGGATCGAGTATAAGGTTTATGATCGCTCCCATTCCCTGGGTTATCATCGTGTAGAAAGTTCTTCCGGTTGACGTTAAAAGTCTTTCAAAAATGAACTGTCCGAATATACCGAAAGAACAGGATAAAACAACGGTAAGATATTGAATACCGTATTCAACGATCTCAACATCGCCTGTCTGGTTCATGTAAAAAGGTCTTACCGCAAAAATGCCTATCACCAAAAACAGAAGATAACTCAGTGCCGAAAGAAAAATACCGTTAACCGCGACTTTGTTGGCGCGCTCGTACTCCTTTTCACCGAGTGATTTCGAAAGGATCGCGTTAATACCGACTCCGGTACCGCCCGCGAGCGCTATCATGAGAGTCTGAAGCGGAAAAGCCATTGAAACGGCCGTAAGGGCATCCTCAGCAACCCTGGCGACAAATATGCTGTCCACAATGTTATACAATGCCTGTACAAGCATCGATGCCATCATCGGACGCGACATTGTAAGAAGAAGTGAGTTAACGGGACGTACGCCCATTTTGTTCTCTTCTCTGACTTCCGAGACAACTTCGTTTTTTTCTGAATCTATATCTACGTTCTGCATTTTCTTTTCTCCTGAATACTTATCCTGTTAAACCCGTAGATTATAACAAAACAGCTTCGTTTGTTCAAGAACCTGCCTATATTGTGCACAATATACAGATAAAACGCAAATTTGGATAATAAAAGCCGCGGATCAGTCAAATAGTGTGACTATATCTTATTAATTTGTGGTTAATGTTAGATTTTTTGTAGAATTGTCAGTAATGTTTATGGTAGAATTAAAAAGACATTTAGTTTACTGATGTTATGGGGCAACATACGGAGGGCTTATAAATGGATGTAAAAGTAAACAATGATCTTTCAAGAAACAATAAACAGGTCATGAACCTGTTTACCATCGTAACTGTCGTATTGTTCCTTGCCTATCTCGTTCAATATATTAAAGGCGAGAAGTCTCTTGGCGTATTTATCGCGCTGACACTTACGGATCTTATTCCTATGATCATAGGCTGGATAGCTTATAAGATCAACAACGACACTTTGTACATAAAACATATTGTCGGAATAGGTTATGCAATCTTCTATACCGTGAGCTGCTTCACATCGTATGAGCAGCAGGTATACGTATATGCGGTGCCGATGATCATGGTAGTCGTTTTATACAGCGATATTCCTTATTCGATGATGATTTCCATCGGTGTATCTTTGATAGCCGTTATCCATGCGATCTGGTTTGCCGCAAGAGAAGGTTTTACTTCGACGGCCGTTGCGGCAATGGAGATCGAGATAGCACTCATGGTGCTTGTTTCCATTTTCTCGGTAGTCGTAAACAGAATGATCACCAAAGAGAATGAAGAAAAGATCAATACGATAAACGAGGCCGGTGAAAAGACAACAAAAATGCTCGATGAGATCATGAGCGTATCGGGCGAGATAATAGACGATGTCGCAGTGGTATCGGACAAGATGACAATGCTTGCCGCATCAAGCGAAGAAACGCTCTCCGCGATGCAGGAGATCCAGTCGGGAACGGGAGATACGGCTGAGTCCGTACAGAATCAGTTATATAAGACGGAAGAGATACAGACTCAGATAAATCAGGTTACCGGATCGGCCGAGAATATCGGTGAGAACGTTAACGTTACGGTTGATGCCTGTCACGAAGGCCGTGAAAACATCGAAAAACTTATGGAGCAGGTTCGCATATCGGAGCAGGCGGGCAGCGAAGTCATGAAACAGGTTGATGAGTTAAAAGATGCGACCGCAAAGATGCAGTCGATCGTAGAACTCATACAAAGTGTTGCTTCCCAGACAAGTCTTCTCGCACTTAACGCATCCATCGAGGCGGCAAGAGCCGGTGAAGCCGGAAGAGGATTTGCGGTTGTTGCAACCGAGATCTCAAACCTTGCGGGACAGACGCAGACGGCTACAGGAAACATAAGTGAACTTATCGACAGTATCTCAAAAGAGATGACGGAAGTTGTTTCTTCCATCGACTCGCTTGTTGAAAGCAACAAGATGCAGAACGAATCGGCTCACATCACTCAGGGCAGCTTTGAG
>CAMPBP010000227.1 GCA_946639085.1 uncultured Lachnospiraceae bacterium | reverse complement strand
TAACGATACTTAACTGGTCCTTCCCTCGTGAAGATATCACTTTAAAAGAGAGCACACTCCAGATTGCACTTGCCATCCGCGATGAAGTGCTCGATCTTGAAGCCGCAGGCATAAAGATCATCCAGATCGATGAGGCCGCTCTTCGCGAGAAATTGCCTTTAAGAAAGTCAGACTGGTACAGTGAATACCTTGATTGGGCGATCCCCGCTTTCAGACTTGTGCACAGCAAAGTAAAAGCGGACACTCAGATACATACGCACATGTGCTACAGTGAGTTTACGGATATCATTCCCGCTATTGACGCAATGGACGCTGATGTTATAACATTTGAAGCGTCGAGGTCGGATCTTCTCATTCTTGACGCTCTTAAAGAGAACAACTTTAAGACCGAAGTCGGCCCCGGTGTATACGACATCCACAGCCCCAGAGTTCCTTCTGTCGAAGAACTTGTTACCGCCCTCACCAAGATGCGTGAAAAGATCGTGGATTCAAAACTTTGGGTTAATCCCGACTGCGGACTTAAGACAAGAGGCGACAAGGAAGTTAAAGAAAGTTTGGCAAATCTTGTAGAAGCCGCTCATATAATAAGGGAAAAATAAAACGGTGCGCCGGCGTTTACCGCGTCGGCCGCCTTTAGGATTAAGGATCAAAACATGAAAGTTTCTGATATTTACAAAGCCAAGAAAAAAGTTCTTTCTTTTGAGATATTTCCTCCAAAGAAAGATACTCTTCTTGATAACATCGACGGCACGCTTGAAGTTCTTGCGGATCTTAAGCCCGACTACATAAGCGTAACCTTCGGTGCAGGCGGAAGCCTTAACTGCAACAAGACCATAGAGATCGCAAAGAAGATAAAGCACAAGTACGGCATAGAGCCCGTTATGCATCTTACCTGTCTTCATTATTCAAAAGATGAGATCGATGCTTTTGCCAAGGAAATGCAGGCAGAAGGCATTGAGAACGTACTCGCCCTAAGAGGCGACCGCACGGACAAAGCGGTTGAAAAGGACGATTTCAAGCACGCTTCGGAGCTTATTTCTTATCTTAAAGACAAATACGATTTTTGTTTGATGGGTGCATGTTATCCCGAACTTCATCCCGAATCGGAGAACATCGTATCCGAAATGAAATGGCTTAAGAACAAAGTCGATGCGGGAGCGGAAGTTTTGCTCTCACAGCTTTTCTTTGACAACAACAAGTTCTTCAATTTCTGTGAACAGTGCAGAATAGCAGGCATCGATATCCCGGTTACTCCCGGTGTTATGCCCGTTATAAATGCGGCACAGATAAAGCGCATGATCTCCATGTGCAACGCTTCGTTCCCCGATCGTTTCCAAAAGATCATCGACAAATATGAAGACAACAAAGAAGCACTTTTCGATGCAGGCATGTCCTACGCCATCAGTCAGGTAATAGACCTTCTTTCAAGCGATATCGACGGAATCCATCTTTATACGATGAACAACCCCGCCGTTGCAAAGAAGCTTTGTGAAGGCATAAAGAATATTTTGTAGAATTAAGAGGATGTGGTATTCACATCCTCTTTTAAATGTGTTATCATCGCTATTAGCGACGGCTAACCACCGTCACACATTCAGGAGGTACATGAAATGTCAGTTAATTCAATCGATGCAGAAGACGATCAGTTCGCATACCGCTATGACACACAGATGCTCATAGACAGACGCGACAAAGATCTTGACGAAGACGAGATCGCAGATTATATCACCGAAAACATCGAAGGCAACAGCCTTATCGCTGCCGGAGATGAGGATCTTGTAAAGATCCACTTCCATACCAACGAGCCCTGGAAGTTGCTTGAGTATTGCAACTCGGTCGGCGAGATATACGATATCGTCGTTGAAGACATGATAAGACAGTCAGACGGAAAACAAGGTTAAAGATAAGGCTATGATCGAAGGATCATAGCCTTTAAAAATGTCTCAAACCATGCAGCAAAATGTCTCAAATATTGTAGGTGTAGTGCAAAATCGCACAAATCATCAAAACAGCACGACGAAATCAGGCTTTCGGGAGGCCGAAAAAACTTCGGCGTAGTGTCAAATGAAAACAACTTGCTTTTTGACACTACGAAAAACGACAGATGAGCGGGTTTTGCGGCGTAAACAGGCGGAAATCGTAGTGCCAAATTGGGAAAAGGAGCAAAAGGGCACTACGGCAACGGGAAAAAGGGCGGCGAAGAAGGCAAAATCGTAGTACTAAATGAAGCAAAACGGCCGTTGGACACTACACTTGTCAAATCCGGCCCTGATCGCGGATCGCCGTGCCGTGACACCGGGCCAACAGCACAAAAAAAGCGCACCGATTCGGGTACGCTTAAGACATTCTGTGGAGTGTGACATATTTTTCTTTGCGCCTGATGCGGATAGGTTCTTTGGTGGGCACATATTTTTCTTTTCGGGTTTTGGCGGCCTTAATGAAGTGGAAGGATTCCGTGGTGGAAACGTATTTGTCGGCGATAGTAACGACCCATGATTCTTTGAACTTGGGCGGAACAATCGTTAAGGGCCACATGTGCTTTTTGATGATATCGCGCTCGCGGTCGGAAAGCTCGTATTCCTTTTCGGCATTTTGAAGCGCAATGTCCGGATGATAAAATCCATGCAGATTTTTGAAACCGGCATGCTCGGGAGTGTGCCAGTCATAAAGGAAATAATCATGCAAAAGCGCGCCGCGCATGATGGCGGTCTCGTCGCACTTAAGTTTAAGTGAGCGGCTTATGGCAACGGCGGTGCATGCAACTTTTTTGGAATGCTTCATGACCGAAATGTTGCCGTGCTGCATGTTGTTATCTGACTGTATGAAGTTTTTGGAATGAAGAATGTCGGGCGCGGTAGCCTTGATGTCCTTCATTATCTTAATGAGGTTTTCTTTTGTCATTACTTAAATATGATATCACAGGTTAGAGATTGCTTTCAATTATAATCGACAAATATTCCATGAGCTACTAAGTGAAAAAATTCGTAAATAAGTACTGGACACCGAGTTTCTTAAATGATAGAGTATGGAAAAAACCTCCTGGTGGTGGCAGGACACCAAAGAGTCGGTAAAGACAGCTGTTGAGAAAACACAAAACTTTGTTGAGAAAATTGGAAATTCAATAAAGGAAGGACTT
>CAMPBP010000226.1 GCA_946639085.1 uncultured Lachnospiraceae bacterium | reverse complement strand
AGCTCCATGGCGTTTGATATAACGTCTATCCTGTCCATACTGCTCAAAATAAGCGGTATAAGAATGGCAGAAGCCGATTTAAGTCGGTTTATGAGTGAAGCCTTTTTACTGAGTTCGACTCCTCTCGCCTGGGAAGCCTGACTTATCTCGTGATACTGTTTCTGAACGTCGGGTATGTATCTGAGTGCCAGAGCAACCGAATAAGAGACGGAATAACTTACCCCGATCTTGTTAAGTGATGCCGCGAACTCGCTTGGATTGGTGGTGCATACAAACAAAAGCACGAAGGGGATCGTGGCAAAGTATTTAAGCAAATAGTTAAACTGGTAAAATAACTGTTCTTTCGTGGGAGCAAAATGTCCCTTCAATCCCCAAAGATAAGTGCAGGTTCCGTAGATCTCCGTGCCGTGATGAGGTGAGAACAGATACACCAAAACGGTATTTAGCACAAGAAAGATAACGGTGAAACCTACCATAAAGGACACGTCTTTAACCTTTATCTTACTTACGGGAAAGAGCACCAGGGCAAATACCGAAAGTCCTGCCAGAAGCCTTGTATCATAAGTCGTCATGGCAGCAAGGCTCCAAAGAAGCAAACACAAAAGCTTTGTGGCACCGGTGAGATCATGTATGGGTGATCGCTTTTCAATGTAATTGAATATGTTATACATCTTTTCGCACGTTCCCCCTTTCATAATCTATGAAGTTCTGAACGAATGCGGTACCGTCTTCCGTGCCGCAGTTAAGGGCCAGATGATAGAGACTTGTCTCTTTTAGGCTTGCTTTGTCCACCGTTTCCTTATCGGTCAAAACCTCAGCACAACTTTTGTCGGCTATTATCTCACCCTCCGAAAATACTATGCTTCTGTCCGCATATTCCAGCATCAGATGCATGTCATGAGTGATCATGACGATGGTAATGCCACGTTCGTTAAGCCCTTTAAGAAATTCCATTATCCTGGTGTAATTACGATAATCCTGTCCCGCGGTAGGCTCATCAAGAATGATCATTTCAGGCTCAAGCACAAGTATGGAGCATATCGTCACTCTTTTCTTCTGGCCGTAACTCAGTGCCGATACGGGCCAGTTGCGCATCTTATAAAGTCCGCATATCTTAAGTGTTTTTTCGACTCTTTCCTTTACTTCATCTTCGGGAACACCGCGTAATCTCAGTCCCATGGCCACTTCATCGAATATCATGACCTGGGAGATCATCTGATTGGGATTTTGCATAACATATCCCACGTGTTCCGCCCGTTCCTTAATGGAAAGGTCCGCGAAGTTTTTGCCGCAGAACAATATCTCGCCGGCGTTTTCTTTTTCCATGCCGCATATTACTTTGGAAAAAGTGGATTTGCCTGCGCCGTTGGTTCCCACTATGGCAACCATTTCGCCTCTTTTTATCGAAACTGAAATATCACAAAGCGTCTTTTTCTCCGCTTTTTCCTAGGTAAATGAAAGATTCTTTACCGTAAGCATCTCTTCATTTTCGCGGGTATCTTTATTCTTTTTTACATGCGAATAAAAGTAATTGACTTTATCCTTGTCCTCATTTGAAAGAACAAGATCGTTTAACGATGCGGGGCGTATTGAAGGCTCTATCGGTACCCCGGCATATTTAAGTGCCGAAAGGTACAAAGGCTCTCTTACGCCGCACATTTCAAGATTTTGCGAAGACAAAAGTTCGTCCGGCGTTGTATCGGAAACGATCCTGCCTTCGTTTAAAAGAATGACCCTGTCAACGGGTCTGTGGAGAACATCTTCAATACGATGCTCTATAATGATGACCGCTGCGCCGGTCCTTTTCTGAAGTTCGTCTATAAGCTCTATGGCCTGCTTGCCTGTCTTGGGATCGAGGTTTGCAAGGGGTTCGTCAAAAAGAAAAAGATCCACATCACTTACCATGACCCCGCCTACGGACACTCTTTGCTTTTGTCCGCCGGAGAGTTCGGAAGGTGCATGATTTTTGAGATCTCCCAAATCCAGGATTTTTGCAACTTCATTTACGCGCTCTTTCATCCGGTCCTGATGGATGCAGTCATTCTCAAGAGCAAACGCAAGATCTTCTGCCACGGTCATGCCCACAAACTGGGCATCGCTGTCCTGAAGCACCGTTCCTACGATATGAGAGATATCAAAAATGGACATGTCACGAGACTCTTTGCCGTTTATCAGCAAAGAGCCCGTCATTTCACCTTTGTACGAAAAAGGAATGAGTCCGTTTATAAGGCTTGCGATGGTAGATTTACCGCAGCCTGAGGGACCCGCAATAAGAATCTTTTCGCCTTTTTTGATCTTAAGGTCAATATTATAGAGCGTAGGCTCAGCCTGCGCTCTATATTTAAATCCGAAGTTCTTAAATTCGATAATGTAATCGCTCAATCTTCTTCCTTCAAACTTCCCTTTTTAGGGATTGCCTTGGAATACGCTATGCATAAAAGCGTACCTACAACAGCAGTTGTAACGATATTGATAGCTGCGCCCGTAAGACCCTGTAAGAACACTTTGTCAGCGGGTTCCTGGAACATAAGGATGTCAAGAACGGGAGCCACAACTACCCATGCAACCAGGTGAGAGATTATCTGTCCTACGTTGAAAGTGATGATTCCGCTCTTGCCGAACTCGCCTTCGTCGATCTTGAGTTTTCTGCAGAAAATACCCATGAGAAGACCGAATACTGCGGATGCGATAACCCAACTCCACCATACACCCCAGCCGTAACTGAAGTCAATGAAGAAATGTCCGATCAATCCTGCCAACGCACCTGCTATAGGTCCGAATACGGCTGCAATGAAGGAAAGGACTCCATACTGGATACAAATATTGGTGTTGGGTACGGGGCTGGGAATAGCTACAAATCTGCCCAGGACAAAGAACAAAGCAGCGCCTACACCAATGGCTACGATAGTTTTAACGGATAGTTTTTTCATTCTGAATCCTCCTTGTTATTTATCAGTTCTGACCCTTCTCAAGAGCAAGTGTTCTTGTGGTAAGGTCACAAACTTCAGCGGGTCCGAAGTACTGGATTGCACCGGGATATGTGAAGCAGGTCTTAACTGCCCACTCATCTCTGTGTGCTTCAAAGTATTTGAAAGGTGCGCCGTCAAGCTCTACAAGAGCCTTTCTGATAACGGGCTTGTCTTCACCGT
>CAMPBP010000225.1 GCA_946639085.1 uncultured Lachnospiraceae bacterium | reverse complement strand
GCAAGTGCGATGACTACGATCACACTGGAGATTAGTCTTAACATGTAAGCCTGCATGTGAAGTCTTAAGGCAATGGTATATACAAGTCTGAAGATAACCGCACCGAGGACCGCAGCGACAGGTTTTAATATGCTCGAGTTTTTTCTTATTAGCGTATTGCCTATAAGAAGTGAAGCGAGGGCAACGGTTACCATGCCGACACCGATATCGATGTTTACGCCTTTTTGTGACTGTGCCAGCAAACATCCCGAAAGGCCGGTAAATGCGTTTGCAAAGCAAAGGCCCACGATCGTCGTCATGTGAGGGTTGATACTCGAAGACTGCACCATTCTGGGGTTATCCCCCGTTGCACGGATGGCAAGTCCGAGTCTTGTCTTCATAAATAAAACAATGCATATGATCGCGACCACAACAAAAAATGTTGCTATGATCACAGCATATGCTTCTTCAAAAGCCGTTCCTTTCAAAAGGTCTTTTACCATCGTAAATATCGTCTTTGTCTTGTTTAAGTTAAGTAACGACGTATTTCCCATAATCGCGATGTTTATGGAAAACAGTCCCGTATTTACGACGATACCCGCAAGGAGGGAATTGATATTTAGTTTGGTCTGCAAAAATGCGGTTATAAAACCCGAAACCGAAGCCGCAGCCATTGCCGCAAAGATCGATAATATCGGGTGCCCCGCCAAAGCTACCACAGCACCGACGCAGGCGCCCAAAGTAAAGGCGCCGTCGGTGGAAAGATCGCATACGTTAAGACACGTGTAGCTTACGTACAGTGCAAGCACCGTAAGCGAACTGATAAGTCCCAATAATAATGTTGTCTGTAATAAAGAAACTATAGACATTCCGTTAAAACTCCGTTTGCCGTTTTTTCGACTTGATCATCAATCAAACTCTTCCGCTGTTTCGATACCGTTGACTACCGTGCAGTAATCTTTGATCTTGTCTTTAACAGATTCAAAATCAAGACCGATAGCGGTACATGTTTCAGTATTGATCGTAGCTGCACCGTTGTCGAAAGTCTTAACGGCTACGTTTGCGAGGTCCTTTTCGTTAAGTAAAATATCTGCAACCATGTCTGCAGTTTCACGTCCCAATGCGGCGTAGTCAACACCGTATCCGAGGAAAGCACCGTTAAGTGCGAATGAATCAGCTCCGCAGTAATGAGGTATACCTGCTGCTGCAAACTTCTCGTAGATTGAAAGTTCAGCCTGCATGATGGTGTTGTCGGTAGGCGTAAATACTGCGTCAACGCCGTCTGCTACGAGAGAATCAGCAGCGAGCATTGTCTCATCAACGTTTGTTGCGGTATAAACAACATATTCAACGCCCTTATTGTCAAGATACTTCATTGCATCGTTAATGGGAAGTGTGGATGCGTCCTGACCTGCGTCATATAAAAGACCTACTTTGTCAACGGTCGGATCGTTTGCAAAGATGATGTTGAGGATTGCTTCGGTATTTAAGAAGTCGCTTGTTCCGGTGATGTTTGCGCCGGGCTTTTCAAGTGAATCAACGAGTGCTGCGCCTACGGGATCGGATACTGCAGCGAAAACTACGGGAGTTTTTGAGGTCTCGGTAGCTGCCTGCATTTGGATGGCAACGGGTGTTGCAATACCGATCATAAGATCTACGCCGTCTGCTTCAAAGTTTGAAACGATCTGAGCAAGAACGTTTGCGTCAGCGTTACAGTTGTCATAGTTGATATCAAATTTTACGTTTTCTGCCGTTTCGATCTCGGCAAGTCTTTCTTCAATGTTCTTAACGATCTGGTTAAGAGATGCGTCGTCAACAAAATTGCAAAGGCCGATGCTGTAAGTTTTAACACCGGAATCCGTCTTTGCGGGTTCTTTTGCTCCGCAGCCTGCTGCGAGAACCGATACGAGTAATGTTGCTGTGATTAAGAGTACTTTGATTTTTTTCATGATGCGTTTCCTTTCTTTGTAGAAAAATAGTTTTGATGGAAAACGCTTGGAGAAAAAGGTATAAAAAAACCTGTCCCAAGCAAAGTTTGCTGGGACAGGATAATAAACTATCCTGCGGTGCCACCCGGCTTGACGCTTTCGCGCCCACTCATCGCATACCATCATATGCTGACACTGTCTAAACTCACGAGGGGTCTGCCCCGTCTCACATACTAGGCCCTTAAGCCGTTCAGCTCGCCCTTAGAAGTCCATTCGGTTTAATGTTCAGTACCGCAATCCCACCGCCTGCGGCTCTCTGTGAATGAAGGGAATAAACTTACTTACACTTCCTCATCGGTTTTAATAACTTATACCACGGCGCAAAAAAGGTGTCAAGCAATTTTTCGGTGTTATGTTTTTTTTAATTTATTTGCATTATAATATTAATGATTGTGGGCTTTGTTTAAAGTCCCGATCAGCACTCCGTAGCATACGCTAAATCCAATCGGAAGTGTGTATTAAGGATGATATGTACGCTAAATCAATTTATGTTTTGGTAGATATTCTTGCCATCCTTGATCTTATAATCATATATCGTTTATCCGAGCGTATAAAGAAAAGTTACGCAAAATGGTTAAGGTGTGCTTTCGGAGCCGGATGCGTTGCGATACTTGCCAACATTTGTATCGCCCTGTCACCCACTGCGGATTTAGCATCTGTCTCTTACTGTTTCTATTTTGCTTCCATCAACTGGATATTGTTCTCATTGGACGGGTTCTGCATGGATTACACAGATCACAGACATATTCTTAAGGTCAGCATCTGGTTTATCTGGTTCTTATCCATTGTGGATTCCGTTTCACTGTTTTTGAACTTCGTTTTCAATCATCATTTTTATATTTATGAGTATACCAATTCGTACGGAGTACGTTTCTTTAAAACAGGATTCAACTCTTTTTATTTTCTGCACCTGGCCACCGATTATATATTGGTAGCGGTCATGCTCTATTTTCTGATCTACAAGATCATTAAATGCAACAGTGTATACAGGGCAAAGTATATCATCATACTTTCCGTTCTTTTACTCGTTATAATATTGAACATAGCATATATGACTTTCTCGCTTGATCTTGATGCTTCGGTTATTTTCTATGCACTTGCGGGAACGCTTATTTACTTCAGTATTACAATCTTTGTGCCCCGCTCGCTTATGAATGCTACGATAGGGCAGACGATCGATGATAT
>CAMPBP010000224.1 GCA_946639085.1 uncultured Lachnospiraceae bacterium | reverse complement strand
AAAATTGCTTGAATTGCTGTAAACTGTGAGGAACGGATGACAGGAAAAGGTATAAAAAGAGCGCTGTTTATAACGTTGATCTCTCTTTTACTTTCGGGATGCGATAATGCATCTCTGCCTCTTGTGTCCGTAACAGGCGACAGAGTTCCTTCAAAAGATTTTTCTTCTTACGTCTCGGGGGATTACGATTCCTTCGACACGGCAGTCATTGCCGCCATCGATACCTTAAGCGACGAGATCATTTTATATAACTACGATATCAACAAATTCTATACTCTTAATTTCGACGGCACTTCATCCTTTGCCGACAGATATAAGACACCGGTTTCTTTGTCCCAATTGGCAGTGGGTGATCTTGTGGACGTCTGGTTTATGAAGGACAAGCGTCTTATAGCGGGAATGTGCGAAGCGTCGGAAACATTCACCGAATCTGACATCACCGATTTCGAGATCAACACCTGGTCAAAGACATTAAAGATCAAAAGCGATACTTACCGCGTCTCAACAAAGACCTTTGTTTCTTCCGACGGTAAGAAGATCGACATCTCCGAACTCAGCCAAAGCGACAACATAACGATCCGCGGTATCGACAATACCGTAATGAGCATAACCGTGGACAACGGACACGGCTATATCATGCTGGAAGGAAACGACTATTTTGTGGGCGGATTTATGGAGATAGGAAGCAAGATCATCTACCAGATCGAGCCCAAGATGATGATCCTTGTTCCCGAAGGCGAATACAATGTAAGGATCACCAACCGCGGAACGGAAGTTAACAGGGACATTACGGTAGAAAGAAACTCCGAGACGGTGATCGATCTTTCCGACGTGGAGATAGCGGAAGAGAAAGTTAAGTCTTTCACACTTGCCGTTTCTCCGGAGACCGCCACCGTGACGATAGACGGAAAAGCCATCGATATAAGCTATCCCGTTCATTGCTCTTACGGTATGCATAAGCTCGTTGCCACATGCACCGGTTATAAAAAGCTCACAAGATACTTTAACGTTGATGAAAATACAAAGGAACTTAAGGTGACTTTGATCGCCATTCCAAAAGAAGAGTCTGTTTCCGGTAACGATACCACCGCCTCCGGAACTACAGGCACGTCTGCGAGCGATTCGACGAGCACATCCGCGTCCACAAGTACGAGTGCCTCCGACTCAACGTCAACTTCCACTTCAACAAGCACATCGACCTCAACCTCGACATCAACATCGACTTCAACTTCAACGACCGCATCGACGCCTGACAATTCTTCTACAAACGAACAGTCTCAGAACGCCGAGGACAATCGTACTTACTATGTCACCATAGCCGCACCCGATGCTCCCGAGGTTTATTGGGACGGAAGTTACATGGGTTTGGCACCTCTGTCCATCAAGAAAACGGCCGGAACACACGTGATAACGCTGAGAAAACCCGGCTTCGAGACACGCTCTTTTACGGTCATGCTGGACGATGCCAAAGAAGATGTGAGCTACACATTCGATTCGATGGTCCAAACAGAATAAACGAATTATTAAAAATGCCGAAAAATAGGCATTTTTTGGACTTTTGCCTTGACATTTAGAACAAAAAAAGATATAACTATTTTAGACGTTTTCCTAAAGGGGATTCGTAAATAATTTTTACTCATCATAGAGGAGGAAATTTATAATGAACAAGACAGAATTAGTTGCAGCTATCGCTGAAGAAGCAGGATTATCCAAGAAGGATGCTGAGAAGGCTGTTAAGGCTTTCACAGACGTAGTTACAAAGCAGTTAAAGAAGGGCCAGAAGGTTCAGTTAGTTGGCTTCGGTACTTTCGAAGTTACCAAGAGAGCTGCTAGAGAAGGTAGAAATCCTCAGACAGGCGCACCTATGAAGATTAAGGCTTCTAAGGCTCCTAAGTTCAGCGCAGGCAAGGCTTTAAAGGACGCAGTTAACAAATAAGTTTGACTGATATCAAAGGGAACCGGCGACGGTTCCCTTTTTTTGTTCCGATAATATAATTTTTGGAGATTTAATATGAGATTGGACAAATTCTTAAAAATAGCCCGTCTTATTAAAAGACGCACCGTTGCCAACGAGGCATGCGATAACGATCGTGTATATGTTAACGATAAGATCGCAAAGCCTTCCACAAAAGTAAAAGTGGGTGACATAATCACGATAGCATTCGGTAATAAAGAGCGAAAAGTGAGAGTTTTGGATATTAAAGAGACTGTGAAGAAGGAAGAGGCGGAGAGTCTCTACGAAGACCTATAAACCCCAGAACTCAATAAAAAAAGAGAGTTGTCGGAGAGAAGATAAAAGAAATAGCAAAAATATCGATGAATGTGGTTGACGTAAGTAGTTTACCGATATACAATAAATTTATGTTAACATGTTAACATAATCGATTTGTAGGAGAGGCACAATGAGAAGAAAGCCGGCAATGAGAACAAACAAGCCCAGGAATCTTCTTAGTATCGCAACTGTTTCCGTAATAGTTGTGATGCTTGTGGTTGTGCTGCACGTCGGTTCACAGAGGCTTCTGGAAAAGAAGGAAGCTTACGATAAAAGAGAAGCTTATCTTCTTGAGGAGATCGCCAAAGAAGAGAGGCGGACCGAGGAGATCGAGGAATATCGAAAGTACACGCGTACAAAACAATATATCGAAGATCTGGCAAAAGAAAGACTCGGACTTGTTTACAAAGACGAGATAATATTTGAAGCAGACAATTAGAACACCTTTCGTTGAATAAAAACGGAAGGTGTTTTATCATATGTAATATGACGGATCCATTCATTAACAAGATAAGTGAATACATTGTAAAAGAGGAGCTGCTTAAACAAAACGACAAGGTTGTGCTCGGTGTCTCGGGGGGAGCCGATTCGGTAGCTCTTCTTTTCGTGCTTAATAACCTTAAGGAGCAATATAACTTAAGCCTTCTTGTGGTGAGCGTGGATCACGGCTTAAGAAAAGAAGCAAAGGAAGAATGCGATTACGTAAAAAGCCTTTGCGATAAAATGAATGTTCCCTTTGTGCTTAAATCCTTTGACGTGGAAAAACTGGCCAAAGAAAAGGGAAAAGGCACCGAAGAGACCGGAAGAAGGGTAAGATACGATTCCTTTACAGAAGCTGCTTTATCTATGGGGGAGGGTACCAAGATCGCAGTTGCCCACAACATGAA
>CAMPBP010000223.1 GCA_946639085.1 uncultured Lachnospiraceae bacterium | reverse complement strand
CAAAGTCCGCCGAGAAGATCTCGTTTGTCTTCATGGAGATACCTGCAATCTTACAGTTCTCGGGGCTGGGGAAATATTTTACAATATCATCAAGCAATGTATAAATACCGTAGCAAAGAAGGCTTGAGCCCATTGTCATGGGAACTACGCTGCCGTCGATGATATTGGTACGAAGTGCGGAACGGATCTCTGCGTCTGAGAAAGTATCTCCGGAGAAATATCTGTCCATAAACTCTTCGCTTGTTTCGGCAACAGTCTCCATAAGAGTATCTCTGTACTGCTGAAGATTAGCCTTGGAATATTCGGGAACGGGAATTTCAACAGCGTCCTTACCCTGCCACTTGTTGCCGGTCTCGGAAATAACGTTAACGTATCCGATAAGTTTTTCGTTCTCACGGATAGGAAGATGGAAAGGAGCCATACGCTTTCCGTATTTCTCTGTCATGGTCTCGACAACATTTTTGTAAGATGCGTTGTCGATATCCATGTCGGTTACGAAAACAAGTCTGGGAAGTTTATACTTCTCGCAAAGATCCCAAGCTTTCTCGGCACCAACTTCAAATCCGGACTTACCGGAAACAACGATGATTGCTGCATCGGCTGCAGCAACGGCTTCTTCCACTTCGCCTACGAAGTCGAAATAGCCGGGTGTATCCAAAAGATTTATCTTAGTACCTTCCCACTCTATGGAAACAAGAGAGGTGTTGATTGAAAACTTTCTCTTCTGCTCTTCTTTTCCGAAATCGCTGATGGTATTTCCATCATCGATCTTTCCCATACGGGATGTAAGGCCCGCAAGATAAGCCATGGCTTCAACAAGGCTGGTCTTACCGCATCCGCCGTGACCTAACAGCACAACATTTCTGATCTTGTCTGTTGTGTAAACATTCATATCAATAACCCTCCAAATACATTTATTGGACACTTTCCTAAGAAACGACCTTGGGAATATTGTACTAAAAATTCGCACAATAATCAACATAATTGTCAAAATTCACAAAATATTTAGAATGAAAAAAAGGCCTCACACAATTTGTGTGAGGCCTATAAAAATCAGTCACTATTTTGTTTCTTCTTCAACCGTCTGGTATACTTCGATCCTTGCGGCATCCATTTCGGGCATACCTATAAAGATTGCACCGTAAACAAACATATTGCCCTTCTTTTCGATCCTGACTATCTCAAGGAATGCATGAATCACTTCCTTGGTCCAAATAGTAAGATAGGACTCATATACGGCACCGATCTCCAAAGCCTTGGGAGCATTGAATCCGACACCGGTCTTTGAAACGTCGGTTATCTCAATTCCAACTTCCTCAACACCCGATCCGTCGAGACGCTTAAGAACAAGTTTTGAAAGAAGCTCGGTTCTTTTATTTTTTCTTTTCTCTTCCATTGATGATCCTCCGATACATATATCAAAAACATCTGTAAATAGATTTTACAAAAACGAACGGTCAAAGTAAAGTTATTATTTCGTTAATGTGCCTGCTATTTCTTGGTAAACTTCGAGTAATCCGGCGTATAGTTTTGTTCAACCGTGTCAATGGTTATACCAAGTTCGTCGCAGATGACTTTGTAATAATCATAAGTCATGATCCTCTCGGAATACTTGCGCTTAAGGCTCAACTTGCTCTTAAGATCCGCCAGATAGTTCTCATCAAGTCCTTCCGGAGGCTCACCGTCTTCCGTAAGATATGTGACTTCACCGGTATGAGAATCGTACATGAGCGTATCCGTAACTATGGAACGATCCCACATAGCCACAAAGCCTTCTTCATCGGAGAATATGTCCTGACCCATCAAAAGTCTTGAATCATAATCAAATCCGAAGAGATTCAAAAGCGTGGGAAGAATATCCATACTGCAGCATGCTTTGTCTACCACTATGGGTTCCTCAATGGCGCCGCTCCACAAAATAAGGTTTGACTTGTAAAGTTCGAACGTCTCTTCAACTTCATGTCCGAGAAGTTCGGAAAACTCCGAATTTTCGAGACCGTAAGGCCAATGATCTCCGGTAAAGCAGATAACCGTCCTGTCGGCGATACCTTTTTCTTCCAGCTGATTTATCATATACTCAAGACCGCGATCCAGTTCCATCTGGCAGGCAAGATATGCCTGACAAGGTTCGGAAAGTTCAAGATCAGCCACTTCGTCCTTATGTATCTTTGAACACCAGTTGCCGGTAAAGTTATAGTTAAGATGTCCGCTTACAGTCATGTAATATACATGGAATATATCATCGTCGATATATTCGGGCATGGAGGCTTCAAACATCTGAAGGTCGGATGCGGGCCAATGCTTTTCTATCTCAAGACCGTTTCCGACTCCCTGGTAGTAATAACCCATACCGGGATATGTTATATCACGACCGTAATACTGGAAATCGTTATCGTGATAAGCACGACTTGTTATTCCGTATGTGCGGTTAAAAAGATTGCCGAGAGCAAAAGGCATCGAATTCTGACCCACCGTCTTAAAGTTCGTAGCTCCGCCGAGCATCGGATAAAGGCTTGTGGAACATACAAATTCGCCATCGCTTGTCGAACCGCCGGTACGGGGATTGTAGAAGTTGTTGAATACGAAACCTTCGTGTGTCAGTCTGTATAAAGTGGGAGTGAGTTCTTCATCGACAGCTATGGAAGAAAAACCTTCCGCTGTCATGAATATGAGGTTGAAGCCTTCAAACATTCCCGTATATTCATTCTTTTTAGTAGGCGCCAAAGTCGCCATATATTCATCGATACCCGCAATGTACTCATTGGGTTCGTTTTCCGCCATGGTAACAAAATCAAGATCCAGCATATTGGGAGAACGATCCACTACAGGTTCCGGATCGGGTTCGGGCTCGGGTTCGCTTGCAAGTTCACCCGCCGACACATCATTTTCAGATACGTCTGTAACGGGAGTAACATCTCCTGTTTCATCGGGGTTATACGTCCACACGTCACCGAGATCGTCTTCATGAGTTTTAGTCTCGGGAAACAGTTTAAATTTAAGTTCAACTTCGCCCGTTGCGATAACACCCAGTTCTTCAAAAGAAAACTCGATGAGATTTTCATTCACGCAAAGATCGTAAGGAGAATTCGTCTCTTTTCCGAATGCAAGAATTACAAACGCCTCGATAACAATGCCAACCGCAAGGATTGTCACCGGAACATAAAAATGCTTAAGTGAAGC
>CAMPBP010000222.1 GCA_946639085.1 uncultured Lachnospiraceae bacterium | reverse complement strand
AAGAATATAAGACTTGTAATTTCATATGACGGAACGAGATATTTCGGCTGGGAACATCAGCCGAACACCGACATGACTATCCAGGGTAAACTTGAGAACGTTGCATCTAAAATGCTGGATAAAGAAACCGAGATCATCGGTGCGGGGAGAACCGACGCAGGCGTGCATGCCAAGGGTATGGTCGCCAACTTTTTCGCGGATACGGATATGTCCGAAGAAGAGATAAAGGATTATTTCAACAAATATCTTCCCGATGACATTTGCGTGGTAAGCGCTGCGTTTGCGGGAGACCGTTTTCATTCAAGGTACAACGCTCTTGGCAAAACCTACAGATATACCTGTTACGTCGGAAAGGAAAAGCCTGTTTTTGACAGAAAGTATGTGTATGCCCTTGAGTCCTGTCCCGACATCGAAGCAATGAAAGAAGCCGCAAAGATACTTGTGGGTGAGCATGATTTTGCTTCTTTTTGTGCCAATCCCAAGATGAAAAAATCTACAGTCAGACTTGTTGATGAGATTAATATAGAAAGAAACAAGGACATTCTTACATTTACATATCACGGAACGGGATTCTTGCAGCATATGGTAAGGATACTTACAGGCACACTTTTGGAAGTCGGATTTAACAGGATGTCCCCGAAAGATGTCGGGGCGATCATGGAAGCCAAGGACAGAAAACTGGCCGGACCCACAGCACCGGCACAGGGGTTATGTCTTATAAAAGTCGATTATTCTTGAATTTTCACGCAAAATTACCTAAAAGCGTGTGACATTTTAAAAAAATATTGCAAATTATCTGTTTATTTGATATAATCACTTTAACCTGAAGTGACGGAGTACCTGTTATTTTTGAACCTACAGTTACTTTAAACGGGATTCCTATATCTTTCATCCTATGTCAGGCCTCTATAAGTGGAAGACAGAAGTTGATTTGCGGTTACCCACCTGGCGTGTGAGCTAGGAGTCAAAAGGCAGGGACCTCATTTCGGGCCTTTTAAGAGGTGGCTGCGCCACCTTTTTTGTTGGAAAAGTATGAGAGAGAAAAAAGAAAAGTTCACAGAAAGTCGCTTTTTCAAAATTACAGTCGCATTTTTTGCTCAGATTCGCGAGGATAACATCAGTGCCTACGCCGCAAGCTGTGCTTTTTTCTTTTTCCTTTCTTTGGTACCGATGATAATCGTTTTGCTTACGATACTCCCTTTTACGCCGATAAAGGAAGCAGATCTTATTGCGATTCTGAAAACTCAGATGCCCACCACCCTCGGGAATCTTTTGATTTCTCTTATCGCAGAGGCTTACGACAGATCCTTCGGAGTATTGTCCATAGCTATCGTTATAACGATATGGTCTGCGGGCAAAGGCGTTAATGCACTTATTGGCGGACTCAATGCCATTGAACATGTAAAAGATAAAAGAAACAGTCTTTTGATGAGACTGTTCGCAAGTCTTTATACTTTGATATTCCTTGCTTCGATAATCGTTTTCCTTTTACTTATCGTTTACGGAAAATTGGCAAAGAATTTTCTTATAGGCAACTTCCCTAAACTTTCGGTCATATTCAATAAGCTTATATATTTCAGATCCGGCATTACGATCATACTGATGACCGTAGTGTTCATGGTTTTGTATGCTGTTCTTCCTTATGGGAAGAGAAAGATACGTATCCAGTTTCTCGGAGCTTTCCTTGCGGCATTTCTTTGGATGGCTTTTTCATATGTATTTTCATGGTACGTTGAAAACTTTGGGGCCTTCTCAATGTACGGAAGTTTAACCACTATCATGATACTTTGTTTCTGGCTGTATTTCTGTATGTTCTTTGTATTTATAGGGGCCAACATCAACAGATATTTCAGACCCATAATGCTGGTTATCGACAAAAAGTTTGCAGAAAGAAACGAAGTCAAGTATCAGCCCGAAAGTTTGGACGATTAGTAAGAATATAAAATTTGTTTGACATAAATAAACACGGATTGTATAATCCTAAAGAAATAGAGATAATGGCTGTGAAGATGCGTAAGTAGTACTTGCAAGGATTTACAGAGAGTCGTGTCACCGGCTGAAAGCACGATATGGATTGCATGATATGAATTTCAACATCGGAGCCTTCCTTTAAGGATGTATGCGCTGCATTAAAGCGCCCCGAGTGCGGAAAACTTGTTTTCCGAATATGGGTGGTACCGCGAAATCATTTCGTCCCATGACATTAGTCATGGGATTTTTTATTTTCATTTTAGGAGGTAGTTATGGCTGATTTAAACGAACTTGTGGAAAAACTCTCGGCGATCAGAACTTCTATCGAAGAAGACATTAAAAACGTTTCAAATTTCAAGGAAGCCTTTGAGTATCGTAAAGTGCTTATGGATTCCAAGACCGGTAAAGTCGGTTCTTTGATGCGTGAGATGGGTAAGATACCAAATGAGCTTAAAGCCGAATACGGTAAGAGAGTAAACGAACTTAAAAACTGGGCTCAGGGTGCGGTTGACGATCTTGAGAAGAAGTTTAAGGAAGCTGAACTTAATTTAAGATACGAGAAAGAAGCTGTTGA
Source organism: uncultured Lachnospiraceae bacterium (assembly GCA_946639085.1). Lineage (GTDB taxonomy): Bacteria > Bacillota > Clostridia > Lachnospirales > Lachnospiraceae > UBA1258. The sequence goes on along the minus strand of CAMPBP010000222.1, from coordinate 639 downwards.
CGTTACGCTTCCTTCAAAGAAGTATAAGACCGGAAATCTTCATCCCAATACCCAGGTAAGAAACCAGCTTGTGGATATTTTCGGTTCAATGGGATTTGATATTTTCGAAGGAAACGAGATCGAGACGGATTACTATAACTTTACGGCTTTGAATATTCCCGCAGATCATCCCGCAAGAGATATGCAGGATACATTTTATTTAAGTCCCGATTTCTTATTAAGAACTCAGACTTCATCGGGTCAGATACATGTTATGGAGGCACAGAAGCCCCCTATCAAGATCATTTCTCCCGGTAAAGTATTCCGTTCGGATGACGATGCAACTCACTCACCCATGTTCTCTCAGATGGAAGGTCTTGTTGTGGATAAGGGTATTACACTTTGTGACCTTAAAGGCATGCTGGACGTATTTGTTGAGAAGATCTTCGGTGACGGAACAAAGACAAGACTTCGTCCTTCGTACTTCCCCTTCACGGAGCCTTCCGTTGAGGTTGATGTAAGCTGTTTTGCTTGTCACGGAAATGGCTGTAAACTCTGCAAGGGAACAGGATGGATAGAAGTTCTCGGTGCGGGAGTTGTAAACAAGAAGGTGCTTGAAGACTGCGGAATCGACTCAGATGTTTATTCGGGAATCGCTTT
>CAMPBP010000221.1 GCA_946639085.1 uncultured Lachnospiraceae bacterium | reverse complement strand
GTCATTAACAAGGAACGTCACGGTGATTACGGCGGAGGAACGGTACAGGTCATTCCTCATATAACAAACGAGATTAAGTCCCGATTCGTTACGGAAGACGTTGACGGTGTTGACACCGTAGCGATAATCGAGATCGGAGGAACGGCGGGAGACATCGAAAGTCAGCCATTCCTTGAAGCCATAAGACAGTTCCAGGCCGATGTGGGAAGAGAAAACGCGATAGTTATTCAGGTTACCCTCATTCCTTACCTTAAGGCTTCGGGCGAACTCAAAACAAAGCCCGCGCAGATGTCTGCGAAGAACTTACAGAGTATGGGTATATGGCCGAACATTTTGGTATGTCGTTCAGACTACCCCTTAGACGATCATTTAAAAGAAAAGCTTGCGCTTTTCTGTAACGTAAAAAAAGAGCATGTGCTCGAAAATCTTGATGCGGAATTTCTATATGAAGTTCCGATAATGTTGGAGAAAGAAAACTTTGCGAAAGCGGTATGCGACAGCCTAAGCATTGCATGTCCCGAGCCTGACTTAAAGGAATGGGAACAGATGCTTGATAACCTCCATCATCCCGATAAGGAAGTTACGGTATCCTTGGTAGGCAAATATGTTTCTTTGCACGATGCCTACCTAAGCGTTGTGGAAGCACTTAAGCACGGCGGCATATCCAACAGGGCAAAGGTCAATATAAACTGGATCGATTCCGAGGAAATCACCAAGGAAAACGTAGAAAATAAACTAAAAGACAGCGATGCGCTGATAGTTCCGGGAGGTTTTGGAACACGAGGGATCGAAGGAATGATAACAGCGATCCGATATGCGAGAGAAAAGAAGAAGCCTTTCCTTGGCATATGTTTGGGAATGCAGTTATCTCTCATAGAATATGCAAGAAACGTGGCAGGTCTTTTGGGTGCCACGAGTACGGAATTTGATGAGAACACCAAATATCCCGTCATACATATAATGCCCGACAAAGAAGAGCTTGAAGATGTGGGCGGAACGTTAAGACTCGGTTCATATCCGTGTGATCTCAGCGAAAATACGCTTGCGAAGAGCTTATACGGCGAAGAACATATAACAGAAAGACACAGACACAGATACGAAGTAAACAACGAATACAGAGAGATCTTAACCAAGGCAGGCCTGGTATTTTCGGGAATGTCTCCCGATAAGAGGATCGTCGAGATGCTTGAGTTACCTACACATCCGTTCTTTGTTGCAACACAGGCACATCCGGAATTCAAGTCACGACCCGATAAGGCTCATCCGTTATTCAGAGGCTTTATAAAAGCAGCAATAGAGTACAAAGAAAAAACCATCAAAGAAGGGTAATGTCATGGAAAGTGTAAATAGAGGTTTATACAGAAGTGAATTTGAACACGATAACTGCGGTATAGGAGCAGTTGTAAACATTAAAGGAAAAGTGAGTCATTCGATAGTGGACGATGCTTTGAGTATAGTGGAAAACTTAGAGCACCGTGCGGGGAAAGACGCAGAGGGAAAAACAGGTGACGGTGTCGGCATTCTTACCCAGATCCCCCATAAGTTGTTTAAGAAGCTTTGCGCATCGGAAGGAATTGAGATCGGAAACGCAAGAGAATACGGTGTCGGAATGTTTTTCTTCCCGCAGAATGAACTCAAAAGAAGCCAGGCGATGAAGATGTTCGAAGTCATCGTAAAAAAGGAAGGACTAACTTTTCTTGGATGGAGAAAGGTCAAGATCAATCCTTCGGTGTTAGGAAGTAAGGCACTTGAAAGCATGCCCGAGATCTATCAGGGATTTATAAAGCGCCCCGAAGACATTTCGGACGATCTTTCATTTGACAGAAAGCTCTACATCGTAAGACGAGTGTTTGAGCAGAGCACTGATACGACCTATGTTCCTTCACTTTCTTCAAGGACCATAGTTTACAAAGGCATGTTTCTCGTTAAGCAGTTAAGACCTTTCTTTGAAGATCTTATGGATAAGGACTTCGAATCTGCCATTGCAATGGTACATTCAAGATTTTCCACCAACACCAATCCCAGCTGGGAGCGTGCTCACCCCAACAGAATTCTCGTTCATAACGGAGAGATCAACACAATAAAGGGTAATGTGGACAAGATGCTCGCAAGAGAAGAAACCATGCATACAGACGTTTTTTCTTCGGAAGACATGACAAAGATACTTCCGGTTGTTTCTTCTTCGGGTTCAGACTCCGCTATGCTTGACAATACGCTTGAATTTTTATCGATGTCGGGAATGGATCTCGCGCTTGCGGCAAGCATTCTCATTCCCGAGCCGTGGACTCACAACGATACGATTCCCGAAGAGGTAAGAGACTTTTATCAGTACTATGCAACAATGATGGAGCCGTGGGACGGACCTGCTTCCATACTGTTTTCTGACGGCGATGTTATGGGTGCCATTCTCGACCGTAACGGACTTCGCCCTTCCAGATACTATGTAACGGATGATGACAGACTGATACTTAGTTCCGAAGTCGGTGTACTTGAGGTTGACGAGTCGCACATTCTCAAAAAAGAAAGGCTCCATCCCGGAAAGATTTTGCTTATCGATACAAAAGAAGGAAAGCTCATGGGAGACGATGAGATAAAAGAAAAATATGCCCTTAAAGAGCCTTACGGCGAGTGGATCGACAGCAAGCTTATAAAGCTTAAAGACATCAAGATCCCCAACAGCAAAGTTGTTTCTTATAAAGAAGAAGATCTTTCCAAGCTGCTTCTTTCTTTCGGATATGCATACGAGGAATACAGCGAAGAGATCGCAAATATGGCTCTTAACGGTGCCGAATCGATAGGCGCCATGGGTGTTGACACTCCTTTGGCCGTATTGTCAAAGCAGTACAGACCGCTGTTTGATTTCTTTAAGCAGATGTTTGCACAGGTTACAAACCCTCCAATCGATGCGGTACGTGAAAAGATCGTTACTTCCACGACGGTCTATCTTGGAAAGAACGGCAATCTTCTTGAAGAAAAGCCCGAGAACTGCCAGGCTCTTAAGATAGAAAATCCGATCCTTTCGGACCTTGATCTTCTTAAGATCGAGAAGATGCAAAAGCCGGGATTTAAGATCGCAAAAGTTCCGATAATCTTCTATAAGAGCACTCCGATCGAAAGAGTCATCGATCACTTATTTGTTGAGGTCGATAAAGCCTACAACGAAGGCGCAAATATCCTTATCCTC
>CAMPBP010000220.1 GCA_946639085.1 uncultured Lachnospiraceae bacterium | reverse complement strand
GAGATCGTCATAAATGCTGAGCTTCACAGCTGCAAACTCTGCGGGAGCCTTACCTTCGTAAGCTATCTCGGGAGCGAATCGCCCTGTCTTGATATCGCCGATCAGTAGAAAGAAAACGTTCGCAAGATCTTCAATCTGCGTGTCATCCAGGGACGATGTCGATGCGTCGGCGTCAACATTCGCGCGGTGGCACACCTCCGATGCCATTATGGGAGAAAAACCGGTGTATGTCTTATAGATTGCAGAGGATACGCTCATGTGAGCATTCTTTATCCTGCTTATAAAAGTCTCTTTATCGCCCGATAATGCGTCGAGTTTATCTTCCGCTCCGGGGATGAAATACTTTCTTCCGGGCAATACTTCACGAACGGAACTGACGTTGTGACTGATATGCTTGATGGAATCGATGATGTTGTCTTCATCGTCTGTAAAGATGATGTTCGAATGCTTACCCATAAGCTCCACGTTAAGAAATTTATGCTTAAGGTCTCCCATCTCATCAAGATGTTCAAGTTCAAATCTGATGACACGCTCAAGACCGGGCTGGGTCACGGATATGATCTTTGCGTTTGTAAGATGCTTACGTAAAAGCATGCAAAAATTGGGAGCCGTCTGGGGAGACGGTTTGTTATCTTTTATTATGTAAACTAAAGGAAGGGTAGCGTCTGCCGACAAAAGAACTCTGAACTGAGTAGAATTGCCCTTGATCGTAAGCAATAGCTCATCGGTCTCGGGCTGAGCGATCTTGTATATTCTGGTACCGTTTGTGGCATCACTTAATTCCTTTACGACTGCCGCAACGGTAATTCCGTCAAACGCCATGAATGTAACCTCTTATACGAACTGGTAAACGCAGAACGCGAAATATAATACTAAAAGTGTGATACCCTGCCATCTTTTAAGTTTTCCCGTAAATAATGCAGGGAGTGTAAGGATGCCCATAACAAGAAGCATCAAAGGTGTATCGAGAACAAGTGACTGATAAACCTGTTTTCCGCCTATCGTTACGGTTGAAAACGTAGAAGGATCGAATTTAAAAGGTCCGATGGCTATCGAAAGCCCCGATACAAGTACGATATTGAAAAGGTTTGCACCGCAAATGTTACCGAGAGACAATGCGCCGTGTCCTTTTGCAAGGGATGTGATAGCCGTTACAAGTTCGGGAAGGGAGGTTCCCAGCGCCACAAATGTAAGCGCAATAACGGTTTCGGGTACACCGAATCCTTCCGCTATGGCGATACCGTGATTAATAAGAAGTCGCGCTCCGAAGGCAATGCAAGCGGCACCTGCGATTATCATGACAATAATGAGCCAAGTTGCGCGTGCTTTCTCGGCTGCTTCTTCTACCTCTTCTTCCAACTCTTCATCATCGGCTGAAGGCCTTAATGCATTCCTTATCAGAATGACCATGTATGCTACAAAAAGTGCGAGTAATATAAAACCGAGGGGTCTGTTAAACGAACCGGAAATGTATGCGGTTCCCGCATAAAGTGCTGCCGCAAGGAAAAAGAAAACGACCGGAACAAACAATGTTTTCTTATTAACCTTGGAAGGCTTAACGGCAATCGTAACAGCCGCGATCAATGCTGTATTGCATATGATGGAACCTATGGCATTGCCGTATGCCATCGCGCCGTGACCCTGAGCTGCACTGGTCGCACTTACCATAACTTCCGGAAGTGTGGTACCTATCGATACGACCGTTGCACCTATCAAAAGATCCGGAACTTTGAACTTTTTAGCCACTCCCACAGAGCCGTCAACAAACCAGTCACCGCCCTTTATCAAGAGAATGAGTCCTAAAACAAACCACAAAATATGAACTAACATAACTGCTCCTTTTTACAAAAAGAGACTATTACCGCTAAAGCGATAATAGTCTCGTATCATCGAATAATCGAGTCCGTGTCCCGGTCTTTCGACGTGATGACGAAACACGAAACGCTTACGCGCTAACTACTCCCTATTTATCTATGTAAGATTAACATATGAAAACTCTTATTGCAAGTTTATCGTACCGATCGCATTCGATCCGACATTAAACTTATACTCGCCTTTTAAGAATGTTCTTGTACCGTCTTCCAAAACGGTGGTAAGCGATTGTGCCGATACGGGAAGCGTAACGGACTTTGCCTCTCCCTTTTTAAGAGAAACTCTCTTAAATGCGCACAGACTCTTCATTGGCTGGTTGTCGGGATCGAGTTTATCTTCCGCAACTTCATTTAAGCCGTTTGAAAGCTTCTCCGCAGGACACTTGTCAACAAAGGTAAGAAGAACACAGTCCGCATCATAATCGCCTGTATTTGTGACTTCAACTTTGATGTTTACCGCCGCTTTTTGAAGTGCATCGTAATCGTCATCATTTCCGGGAACATATCCGGTAGATTCCGCCAAAGCCTTAATATCAAACTTCGAATAGCTCAAACCGTATCCGAAGGGATAAAGCGTCTCGCCCTTAAAGTAACGATATGTACGGTTCTTCATGGAATAGTCGGTAAACTCGGGCTGTTCTCCGTCTTTGTAGAAGGTAATGGGGAGTTTACCCGAAGGTGAAACCTTACCGAACAATACGTTGGCCAAAGCCTCTCCGCCACGACCGCCCGAGTAGAAACAGTCAACGATGGCATCGGCCTCTGCGTCAAGTTCGGATATGTCTATAGCGGAGCCCGCATTAAGTACAACAACAACTTTCTTGCCGTTTTCTTTTGCGGCTTTCATTACGTTTTTGCAAAGATTAAGCTGTGAATCGGGAAGTTTTAAGGAAATCTTGTCTCCCGAAGCGAACATGTTACCCGTATCGCCCTCTTCTCCCTCGATCGTGGCATCAAGCCCAACGCAAAGTATTGTGATATCGGTATTCTTTACGACAGCTACAGCCTCTCCCATACGGTCGTTTGCTTTGGCCAGATTGGAAATTCTGTCCTTGAAAAGGTGACATCCTTCGGAATAAATGATCCTGGACTTTGCGACCTTTCTGATACCGTTAAGGTTCGTAACGTATTCGGATGCGGTTCCGTTGTAGTTGCCTTCAAGAACGCTCCTTAGATCCGCTGTGGGGCCAACAACGCCTATCGTCTTATATTCACTCTCTTTAAGCGGGAGAACACCATTATTTTTCAAAAGAACTATCGACTCTTCTGCCGCCTTAAGTGATACTGCATTGTTCTCGGGAGTATCGCACTCAAGAAATCCTATGCCGTCATATTCCTT
>CAMPBP010000219.1 GCA_946639085.1 uncultured Lachnospiraceae bacterium | reverse complement strand
ACTTTATGAAAGGTCTTGAGAAAGGAACGCCGGATTCGTTGGCGTATCCGATGGCATGTGCAAGACCTGAGTCGGGAACACCCGCCACAACGTCGGGAGTTACGTGATCGCGCTTTGCCATCTTGGCGCCGCAATTGTAACGCATCTTCTCAACGCTGATGCCTTCGTAGGAACTTGAGGGATAACCGTAGTAGATCCATAAGAAGGTACATATCTTCATGTCTTTACCGGGAGCCTTAAGCTGTAAGTAGTTGTCGCTCGTGATTATGCCTATCTCTCCGGGGCCGAGTTCTTTGAAACTTGTGTAGCCGATGTTTCTGTATGCGAAGTCTTCGAACGAAGCACAGTATGCATCCTGTTTGCGACCGATCACGACCGGAGTACGTCCCAGCCTGTCGCGGGCACAGTAGATGCCCTTTGGGGTAAGAAGAAGCAGTGACAATGAGCCGTCGATCGATTCGAGGGCGTAGCTTATGCCGTCGATTATGTTTTCTTTTTCGTTTATTAAAGCGGCCACAAGTTCGGTGGCGTTTATTTCGCCGCCGCTCATCTCAAGGAAATGAGAATGACCTTTTTCAAATACTTTTTTGGTAAGTTCGTCAACGTTGTTTATCTTGCTGACGGTGGTGATGGCATAAGTGCCGTGATGGGAGCGCACAGTCAAAGGCTGGGGCTCGAAGTCTGAGATACAGCCGATTCCCATAGAACCGTGCATATCCTGAAAATCGTGATCGAATTTCGTCCTGAAAGGAGAGTTTTCTATGTTGTGTATGGCTCTGTCAAAGCCCTTTTCTTTGTCGTAGACACACATGCCGCCTCTTCTGGTACCGAGGTGAGAATGGTAGTCAACGCCGAAAAACAAATCAAATACGCAGTCATCTTTGGCTGCTACGCCGAAAAATCCGCCCATAATCAATTCTCCTGTATTTATTTCGATTTAATACTCTAAAACTATACCCTATTATAAAAGGTATCACAAGCGAAAACATGCCCAATAAATAAGAAATTTTGAAAAAGTTTCTCTGTAAAAAGCGTTCATATATGATATCATAGAAATCGGATAGAAATTTCGACATAAGGAGTATGGGTTTGAAGAAAGGGTTGTGCCTTTTGCTCGCATGCATGATGCTTGTTTTATGTGCTTGCGGCAAAACGGAAGATCATAAAGAAGCATACAGAAGGCAGGGCATTCAGGCTCTCGACGAAGGCAACTACGATGCCGCGATCGAGGCCTTCATTGCGGCACTTTCCGAAAGCCGCGGTATCATCAAACCCGTGGATTACGATATCAATTTCTATCTCGGCTATACCTACTATTTAAGCGGTCGGTACGAAGATGCCGTTACTATCTATGACAACATTCTCACGTTAAAGCCCAAGGAAACCAACGCATATTACTACAGAGCGCTTTCCAAGCTTAAACTCGGTGACCGAACCGGAGCCGAGGAAGACTTCCTTAAAGTCACATCGGCCGATCCCAAAAACTACGATACATATATAGATATCTTCTTTAATATGTGCGAAGCGGGATTTGAGCAGGACGCAAGAGCGTATCTTCAGGCAACCCTGGAAGAAGCCAAAGCCATGAGCGATTACGATAAAGGAAGGATATGCTACTATCTCGGAGAGTATTCCGATGCGAGAGTTTATCTTGAAAAGGGAAAGGACATGACCGATCCCGATACGATACTCATGCTTGGAAAGACATACGAGGCGATAAACGATTACAGTTATGCGGCGAGCCTTTACAATACGTATCTTTCCGATAAAGGAAACAATGCAGCCGTATACAATCAGTTGGGCGTTTGCCGTATGAGAATGGAAGATTATCCTGCGGCACTTTCGGCATTCGAATCGGGACTTAACCTTGGAGATCCTTTATGGCAGCAGGATCTTATGTACAACGAAGCGGTGGCGTACGAGTATCTTCTTGATTTTGAAACGGCGAGAACAAAGATGGAAACATACATCGCCAAGTATCCCAAAGACGAAGAAGCCAAGAGAGAGTATGAGTTTCTTCTTACCAGGTAGATTAATCTCTTCTTAAAGAAAAGGAAGAATTTTTTAAGGTTTTATTATTCCGTAAATTTACATAATCATTACCAAATGAATTATTTTGGATTGTATTTTATTTAATACACAATATATTGTATTTTACAAAAGGGTGAAAACACGCGGTTTTCTCCCTTTTTTGATACTTAAAAGCAATGACAAAACACAATATTTAGTGTTGACATAATTATTTTTTTGCGATATATTGTGTTTAGTCGTTGACTTTAATAATTTCGTTTGATACACTAAATATGGTCGCGGAATTTGGGGTATGACGCAATATTTTGGAGGGAGAATTCAGTAAAATGTATCAGGTAGTTAAGAGAGACGGTGAAGTTTCCGACTTTACCCTTACCAGAATCAGCGATGCCATCATGAAGGCATTTGTGGCAACGGAAATGGAGTACACAAACGATATTATCGATTTGCTTGCGCTTCGTGTTACCGCTGATTTCCAGAGCAAGGTTAAAGATGGACAGATCCACGTCGAAGACATTCAGGACAGTGTTGAAAAAGTTCTGGAGCAGACCGGATATGTAGAGGTTGCAAAGGCATATATTCTTTATCGTAAACAGCGCGAGAAGATGCGTGTCATGAAGTCTACCATTCTTGATTACAAGGATGTTGTAAACAGCTACGTAAAGGTTGAGGACTGGCGTGTAAAGGAGAACTCTACGGTTACGTATTCCGTAGGCGGTCTGATTCTTTCCAACTCGGGTGCTGTAACAGCTAACTACTGGTTAAGTGAAATATACGACGAAGAGATAGCAGAGGCACACCGCAACGCGGACATCCATATTCACGATCTTTCGATGCTTACGGGTTATTGTGCCGGCTGGTCTTTAAAACAGCTCATTACCGAAGGACTCGGCGGTATTCCCGGAAAGATCACATCCGCTCCCGCCAAGCATTTATCGGTTCTTTGCAACCAGATGGTCAATTTCTTAGGTATCATGCAGAACGAATGGGCAGGCGCTCAGGCATTCTCATCATTCGATACGTATCTTGCACCGTTTGTTAAAGCAGATAACTTATCTTATCCCGAAGTTAAAAAGTGCATAGAGGCATTTGTTTACGGCGTTAACACCCCCAGCCGTTGGGGAACACAGGCTCCGTTCTCAAATATTACTCTTGACTGGACAGTTCCCAACGATCTTGCAGAACTTCCCTGTATAATAGG
>CAMPBP010000218.1 GCA_946639085.1 uncultured Lachnospiraceae bacterium | reverse complement strand
CGAGACGAAATCTGTCAAATCCGAATCTTGCCGCAGATATTGATGCGGTGGTTCAGGAATATCACGTTCCCAAGAAGATGATAGAGATCGAGATAACCGAAACCATTGACGAATTTCCGATAAGCGTGCTCAAAGGTTTTGTTGACGATCTTCACAAGCGCGGATATAAAGTTGCGGATGATGATTTCGGAAGCGGAAGTTCATCGCTTAGCTTACTTAGAGAAGTAACTTTCGATACGCTAAAGATTGACAAAGGATTTGTGGACAGAGCCTATGCAAAAGATCTGGCAATATTAAGTTATATGATCAAACTGGCAAAAGCTATAGGTGTGGAAACACTCGCAGAAGGCGTTGAACAAAAGGAACAGGTCGATACGCTGTTAATTCTCGGATGTGAGATCATTCAGGGTTACTATTACGATAAGCCGTTAGAGAAAGATGTATTTGAAAGAAGAATAATAACCAGGAGATATAAAGTTGAATAAAGTTGACAGTCTTAAGAAGGTAATAAAGGATCTCACCTATGTGGCGCTGGGAGTGGTGTCACTTGTAGTAGTGGTATTTATCATTCATGTGATAAACGTCGGCAAATACAATGCCGAATGGAGAGTTGTCACACCCGATTCGACAGCCACACAGGTGATGGTTGATATTCATCCAAGAGGCGGTGTTACCGACTCTTGGGTAAAGAACAATTCCGGGTTGGGAGTTAATCTTAATGCCAAGATATATGAAATGGTGATCAACAACAATACACATGGGTCATAAAAAGCATATCCTTGTGGTGGACGATTCGGGTGTAATGCTTTCAACTATCAAAGAGTGTTATTGCGCTAAGGCCTGCGGGTTATCTGTTAAAATCCCTGCCAAAAGAGAAGATCGTAGGCGAGGTCGATGCATTCTTCGCAAAACAGAAAGCAAAATAGGAAATATGGCAAAAAGAAAAGGAGACGGATCGATTCCGTCTCCTTTAAGTTTGTCAGTATTACTTGATCACAAGACTTCCGAGAGTGTTGACTTCGTATTTCTTGCAAAGTTCAAGTTCCGATGCGATGTCTTCGTATTTGGATACGTCTGTCTGCTCGACTAAGATCGCATATTCGGAATCGGCAAGAAGCTTCATATCGTCTTCAGAACCAAGTACATTCTTTATAACTTTGATATCGCTTCCCGCACATTTATCTTTAAGAAGTGATTCAAGTTTTGACTTAAATGTGTTTGCGGCATCAGTTGAGGAAGCACCGATGATGCTTATGCTCTTTGCACTCTTCTTTGAGATATCGAGAGCAAGTTCCGCAGCAAGGATGTCGATTCCTTTTTCAACGTTTGACTTGTTAACAGTTCCGATAACGGAAAGATTGAAAAGAGTGTTTACGTCATCTGCTGTACGAAGACGGCTTGAGAAGATGTACTTTAAGGAGTAGTACATTACCGCAAGGAAACCGCCGCCAAGGAAGCCGAGAAGAATATACTTTTTGCTGACGCTTCTTTTTACCGGAGCAGGTTCCGTATCCGCTTCGATCACTACATTTTCGGGTGTTCCGTCTGTGTGAGAGATGAGGTAGTTGTAATAATCGGCCTGTTCTTTTGAAAAGGTTGTGGCAATGGTTCTGGCGGTATTAAGGACCGTGTTGCAATTTGCGGTGAAGGCATATTGTTTGTCTGTAATGATACTGTCATAGCCGTAAGACGAATAAGTGTCTACAAGTTTGACGTCGGATTTAAGTGTATCCTTAGCTTTTGTAATGACTTTGTCCATCAAAGCGACAGCGGCATTAAGGCCTGTTGTCGAAAGATCTTTGTCACCGGAGTAGAAAGAAACCGTTACGGTATTGGCAGATTTAGCTTCGACCGTCAGAAGTGCACGAATGTCATCGGCAGTGAGTGAACCGGTTTTCTTTGCTATCTCTTCGGCATTGGCTGCCGACTTAAGTTCCGAATTGGCAAGTACGGCTACCGAAGAAGCATAATCTCTTGAAATATTTAAAAGCGTATCTCCGGAAACGTCGACCACCGAGTATACGGCGGATGCTTTGTAGGTGTTTGTCGGATCGAGCTTCATGAGTGCCGAAGATATGGCACTGTCCAGCATGCTGTAATAATGGGCTATTTCCGTTTTATATAATTCTGCTGCTGCTTCGGCTGTTGCTGCGTCCTCATCTGAAAGAGCACTCTTTAAAGTGTTGATCTCACTTGATACGGCTGAAACTGACGGAGCGGGTTGTGCCTTGCCCGATTTGGCATAGCTGTATGCCGCAGCCACGATAGCCAAAGCTAAAGCGCAGGCCCCCAGAATATACCATTTTCTCAAAAGTCTTTTTAGAAGATCTATAAGGTCGATCTCCAATTCGTTTTTGTAATTCATGAAAAAACTCCTTAATTGATACTCTGAAAAAAGATTATATAACATTGACTGAGAATTGTCGACAAAGATTGCTTCAGATGGTACATTAAAATAGCAAGCAATATTTATGCCGTATGATTAACGGTTAATAACAAAAATATATAATTAATTTCTACACTTTACGACGGGGGAACACTTATGAATGAATTAAGTGCAGCTGAAATCGATATACTCGGTGAGATCGCCAATATCAGTATAGGAAATGCGGCAACCACACTCAGTATGATGGTTAACCATAAGGTTGACATAACAATGCCAAACGTAAAGATAGTCAGGCGAAGTGAAGTGCTGGACGATTATGAGAAGAAGTGTATCCTCGTTCAGATCCATTACATTAAAGGACTCAGCGGAAACAACGTTTTCATATTGAAGGAACCCGATGTTGTATGTATGACCGATCTTATGATGGGCGGACCCGGTAATTCCGAGGGCGAAGTCGGCGAACTTCAGCTTTCGGCCATCTCTGAAGCCATGAATCAGATGATGGGCGCATCCGCAACTTCCATGTCGGTGATGTTAAGCGATATGGTGGATATAAGTACTCCCGAAGTAAGCACTATTGATGTTGACAGTATAAAGACTTTTGAGAAGATCTTCGAAGACGGATTGGAAGCATTCGTAAAGATATCATTCAAGATGGATGTGGAGAATCTGATCGATTCTTCCATGGTTCAGTTCTATCCCATATCTTTCGCAAGAGATATGTGCAGAATGTTTAAAGAAAACGGGGAAAAGTTGGCTATGGAAGCCTAATAGATGAGACCGTCGCTTTTTGGCGACGGTCTTTAATTTCTTCCGCAAAAGTGATAGAATGATTAAAGGTTTTGTTTGGAGAATCACTTGATGGAAGAAAAGAAAAAGA
>CAMPBP010000217.1 GCA_946639085.1 uncultured Lachnospiraceae bacterium | reverse complement strand
CGCCATTTGGTACATGAGCTCCTTCGACGTGTAGCCGATGCCCTTCATGATGCCGAGCTCTCTGTACTGTTTTCTTATCGTCGATTCCATAAGTATCGAAAGAATTATCATCACAACGATCGCGCACACGATTGAAAGAACGACCGAAAGCACCTTAAATATCACGCAAAACTGATCGAGCATCTCCATGTAATCCGCCTTCACGAAAGAAACGGATTCGATCTTCATAAGGCTTGTGCTCGACTCGATCGTCGTATCGCCGATCGTGATCGCGTATTCCATGTAGCTAACGCCGCTTTCAAGCATCGCCTACGCCATCTTTATCTCGGCAGCCGAGCGTATGCGCTCCTCAAGCGTCTCTCCGGTCACTTCGCTCTTACTTAAGTCGACGACCGTTTTGCCGTACTTTTCTTCGAGCCGCTCTGCAAAATCTTTTGCGTCGACGCCGTCTTCAAGGTAGATCTCGAACGAATCGGGCCTATATGTGGGGCTTATCCGCTTAAGTCCCGCGCTCGTCATGTACGCCGTGTTCGCGTTCACTACCGAGTTCACAAAACCGGTCACGATGTAGTCCATGCGCACTTTGTTGTACTCGATCGTCAGCGTCTCGCCGACCTTCGCCTTCGTGATGCCCGCCGCCCCCGTGGTCATCGCGATCTCATTGTCGTGCTCGGGAAGGCGCCCCGAAGTCACCACGATCGTATCGGTGTAAGCGTAATCGTCGTAAACATCGAGCGAAACAGTCGAATTCCTGTCAACGATCTCAACGCCTGCCGCCTCAGCGGTAAGAAGAACACGCTTCACCTCACCATAACTTTCAAGCTCCCCTGCAAAATCTTCGGGTGCGACCGCACCGACGGTCGTGATCTTGATGTCAGCCAGCTGGTGGCCGCAAACTGTCATAAGAACCTTTTGGCTGTTACCCAAAGCACCGGCGAGTATCACGCCTATCAAAACGGCGATCGACGCAATGCTTATGCAGACGCAAAGCCCGATGTTTCCTCTTACGTTATCCAAAAATCCTCTGAGGGCGAGGCGATTGTGAACGCTCGACTTCGTCCTTTCGAGAGGAAGAACACTCTTCTTAAAATGATGTGTCTCGATACCCTTCCTGAATGCCTTTACAGGCGGATATTTTCGGACCGATCTTGCCTTTGAGTAGGCTGTAAAAGCGATGAACAAAAATATTGCAAGTATCGAGATCACAAACAAAGCAACATCGATACTGATGTTTCCGCCGTAGTTTACGGTCACCGCCGCGTTTTTAAGCAGTGCCTTTGCGGTGAGTGCACCCGGCACAACACCCAATATCACTGCCGCTGTCGCGATTAGCATATACTCGATCACGTACGAAGAAGCGATCTGCGACGACGTGTAACCAAGAGCCTCCAGCACACCTATCGACACTATCTGGTCTTTTATGTCGCCGACGATCCTGAACCTGATCATGACCATTATCGATATAACGGTAAGTCCCGCCATACATACGACAATTATGCTCATCAACGACATGTTGATCGAATTGCTCTGCTTGCACACTTCATATGTGTAATCTATATATCCTTTTGAAATGTCGTTTTTCGACACTTCCTTGCAGTAAGCCTTAAACTCCTTAAAGAACGCCGTCTCATCGACACCTTCTTTTAAGTTGATCGCGATCACTTCGTCTCTTGATAAGTATCCTTCGATCTGCGAGTAATCATCCGGCGTTATGATCGCTTTCGAACCAAGCGGCCATATTCCGGCGTTATAAAATCCGGCAACAGTGAAAGTAAAGGACTTTTCGTTGGTCTCGACCGTTATCTCATCCCCCTCTTTAAGGTTAAGCTTTCTTACGCTTATCCTCTCAAGATATACAGGGTGCGCCATTTTGCTTATCTCTTCGTCGCAAAGCTCTGTCTCAACCTCGAAATTCTCAAAAGTCCGCTCGGCGCTCTCGGTAACGAGCGATAACGTTACAGTAGTTTCTTCATCCCCTTTTTTCACAGTCGCCAGCCCGTCAAAAGAAGCCACCGGGAAATGATCGTATTTCTCGACTCTCTCATCCTCTTCAAGGAACATAAGGAACATGTCCGTATAAACTTTCTGTGAGATGATGACCGTGTTTTCGTAGCATCCGCTCTCACTCACCATCTTAGGCGTAATCTTCCCTATTCCCGAAAGTGCGGTAACGGACGAAGAAAAAAGCACTACGCATATCATTACCAGAATGCCCAAAAGTATCGATTCTTTTTTGTTCGCTTTTATCTTTGCAAGCGATAGTCTCATTATCCTGTTCATCTCTACCATCCCATCTCGTTAAGGAAGTTCTGAAGTTTGTCGCGGCGCGCCTTTTCATCGTCGGTGCCGAATCGCTCCATCTTAAGCTCTCCCACTACGTTTCCGTCTTTTAAGTAGATAACGCGATTGCCGCGAAGTGCTGTCTTTATGTCGTGGGTTACCATCACGATGCTCTGGCCGCTCTCGTGAAGCTTTGTGAAAATGCCGAGCACGTCCTGCCCGGAAGATGAGTTAAGAGAACCCGTAGGCTCGTCGGCAAAGAGCACTTTCGGATCGTTGATGACAGCTCTTACGATGCCGACTCTCTGGCACTCGCCGCCGGAGAGCTGATTGGGATATTTCTTCCACATTTTTTCGTCTATGCCGACGCTTGATAGCAGGTCCTTTGCCTTCTTTACAAGCTCGGGAGAATTTTTCTTTGCCACCAGTGCTCCCGTAAGGATATTGTCCAGCACATTCATGTTCTCAAGAAGATAGATGCTCTGGAACACGAATCCGCAGTTGTTTCTTCTAAAAAGCGCCAGTTTGTCGTTACTGTAATCGGAAATGTCCTCGCCGCCGAAGAACACTTTTCCAAGTGTGGGCTTGTCCATTCCCGAAAGTGCATACAAAAGTGTGGATTTGCCCGAACCCGAAGCTCCCATGATTACGGTGAAATCGCCTTCCATGATCGTGAGATCCATGTTCTTTATTACGTGCTGCATGTTGCCTTCATTTGAAAAGGACTTGCAAAGTTTTTCAGTCTTTAAGATCGCGTTCATTTATTTTTCCTTTCCGGATTTTTGTCATCTTACACTTAGACTTTACGGCACAAAGAAAAAATCATCTTTACCAAAGTACTATTAAATTCTTATCAAATTCTTATCAATGGATTTGTTGACAGGTTTTGCTCGCAAGGCTACTATTTTTTATAGAGAGAAAGATATATAACGAGGCATTTAAATGACACTTAAAGAGATAAAAGAAGGGCAGAGCGTGCGGGTTTGCACGGTAGGCGGAAGCGGTGCGCTAAGGCAGCACTTCC
>CAMPBP010000216.1 GCA_946639085.1 uncultured Lachnospiraceae bacterium | reverse complement strand
TCTCTTTGATAAGGCTCTGAACCTTCTCTACCATGGACGCAACATTCTTTATCTCATCCGAAAGATCGTCAGTGGTACGAACACATTCCTGCGCATGTCTTGACTGACGCTCCATACCTTTGCTTATGTCGGAAACGGCTTCTGCAATATCCGTTGAGCAAACTCCCAAAGTGTCGGATGCTTCACGAACGTTTGAGGTTGAAATTTCGAGTTCTTCCGTTGCTTTTTCAACTTTTCGTACAAGTTTCTTTGTATTGTAGACCATTCCGGTAGCGGACTTGGCGAGATTCTGGAACTCGTCGCGTCCTTGGGCGTTAACCGTTACGGTAAGGTCGCCTTTTGCGACTTCATCGAGGCTCTTGGATATCTTTACAACATTCTTTCTGATACCAACGGCAATCAAAAGACCGAGACCCATGGCAACGATCATTGCTATGATAACGACCTTGATGGTAAGGGACTTGATTGCATCCGCTTCCGAAACAACGGTGTGCAAAGGAGTGAGTGCACATACCATTATGCCCGAATCTTTGCAAAGGGAATAGAAGAATATCTGCTCTTTTCCGTTAAACTTTACTACTTTAACTCCCTGAGGGTCGTCCGCACTTACCGATTCTCTTGCTTTCGCATAAAAGTCCGCGTCCGCGAAAACGTGTTCTTTCCCCTCGAATGCCTTGGTATCGCATTCATGGAATATCTCTTTTCCCGTGGAAGTAACAAGACCCACAACGCTTCCCGAGCCGATGTTTATTCCGTCAAGGAAGGTCTGAAGTGCCGATTGAGAGATATCGATCACTATTACCGCTTTTGTACCTGTGGTTCCTATCTGATATGAACAAAGATATGCATCCTTATCCGCCGAAAGACCGAAAGCTTCGTCGAGCATGGGGTGGGAATCTACCCAGTTAACAAGGCTTGCTCCTTCGGGAGCCACTTCGCTTAAGTATTTATCGAGTATACCGTCGATATACTGGGACTTCGAAGAGAACATTGCGATCCCTTCTTTTGTGACGATATGTATGTTTGAAATGAAGGAGTTTGTAGTCTGTGTGGAAATAAGATCGCCTCTTATACCGTCCATGGCAACCTTTTTCTGATAAGGATCTGACTCAAAAGCGCCCTTGCTGTATTTTGTAACGGTATCGTTAAAGGCGTACTTTGAACCTTCGCCTTTAATGAACGACGAAACAAGATCGACATGTTCCGCAGCCATGTTGATCGTTTCCATGGTAGAAGCCTCATATTTGGACCTCATACCGTCAACGGCTTTTTCATATGCGGCAAAGCCTATAACCGCCATGAAGATTATCGGGATCAGCACGATGATTATCAGTTTCGCGCTTATTCCGAATTTCTTGAGCCCGAATTTAGCCAAGGAGAATTTCTTTGCATCCGATTCTTCGGAAACTTTTTTTGCTTCTTCGGATTTTTGGGGGAAAAACTTCTTTA
This sequence comes from uncultured Lachnospiraceae bacterium, assembly GCA_946639085.1. Taxonomy (GTDB): domain Bacteria; phylum Bacillota; class Clostridia; order Lachnospirales; family Lachnospiraceae; genus UBA1258. Next base: position 1,861 of record CAMPBP010000216.1, on the reverse strand, counting down.
AATTCAAGCCCTTTAAATTCAATTTCTTCATGCTCCATACCTCCGCCAATTAAATATACCCTAATGCACTTCGTAGAATGCCATCGAACAATGCTCCTTATTGTCTTTGCAAAGATACATGACGGAATCGGCCTTGCTGTAAAGAGACGAGAACGATTTGTCATCAAGATCCTGAGAGAATACGGCTCCGAGACTTACCGCTATCTTGTTTCCGTTCATCTCGGGAATATCTATTGCATCGATCCTGTCAAAGAATCGTCCGATACATTCTTCCCCTATCTTCTTTTCGTTTACGCTGCTTGCAAATACCGCAAATTCGTCGCCGCCCAGTCGCATAACGACGTCTTCGTCTCTGAAGGAATTGGACAAAGCCTCTGCGATCGCGATAAGTGCTTTGTCACCTACCTGGTGACCGTATGTATCGTTAATATGCTTAAATCTGTTTGCATCTATAAGGCAGAACATACCGCCCATGCCTTTTTCCAGTGCCATGATGGTCTTCTGTTCACCGCTGCCTCGATTGTTTATGCCGGTAAGGGCGTCCGTTTCGGAAAGGATAAGAAGTTTCTTTTCCATCTCACGGTTTGTGGTGATATCGGTAAGCGAAGTGATGAGCACTCTGTTTCCGTTCTTAAGCACATAATCTTTGGCGTTTGCCAATACGTACATCGTTGTTCCCTTCGCGGTTTGAAGCGAGAAGGAATAGGAACAGTCGCCGCCTTTGTTCATTACGCGGCTGATGTCTTCCTTGAACTGTTCAAGGTCGTCAAATTCCGCTTTCTCTTCAAGCAATGTTCTGAACTTATCCTGAACTTCTTCGGCCTTTTTGTATCCGAACATCTTAGCCGCAACGTCGTTGCATACGATGATGGAACCTTCATTGTCTACGGCTACGATACCGCCCGCCTGCATCTTAAGCATTTCGGAGTAGATGACGTTCTGATTTTCCAGAGCTTCTTTCAAAGCTTCCTGGTATTCCATTTCTTTTCTCTTAGCGTCGTCGATATCCTGAACCGCATGTATTATCTTCAAAGGATTGTCCGATACGTCGGTCTGAACCGTGATGAATGAAGAAAGACGCCACTTTTCATCCACATCCATGAACTCACGGCTTATTGCATGTTTTCCTTTAAGTCTCCTTGCAAGAGTCGAGAAATCGACGAATCGAAGTATGTCTTTAACCATGGAAGGATGAACTATCGTGCTCATTACGTTCTTAATCTCGGCATCGGCTCCAACGCTTGGTGTCTCTTCACCGGGTTCTTTGCCCGAGCCGGAACGAATGCGATACGAAGTGTTTTCTTCGAGCTTGATTACATGAATCGAAAGGTAGCTGTCCGCCATAGCGTTCATGGCTTCGTTCATTTCTTTTGACTCGGCCATGTAGTATGAATATTTCTCTTTAAGATCGTTTTCACGCTCGAGCAATACGTTTCCCACAAAGGCAACTATACTTGCGAAAAGCGCTCCGATTGAGTACCAGGGAAGTTTGTTTGAAAGGAACTGTAAAAATCCGGTGGCAAGCAAAATGAGCGAATACGTAAGAACGACGTTGAGTCTTGCCTTCTTGAACCTGTCGTCCTCGGAATACCTTTTGAGCAAAACGCAGAGCGATGCCATTATAAAGTAACCGTACTCCAGCAGGAAAAGAACAGCCCTGAATTTTCCCGCCTGATATGCAAGCTGTCTGTCATAAGTGAATACCATGTGCAATTTGGGATTGGTAAAAAGAAGGACCAAAACCAGCATGACCGGAATATAGGAAAAGAACGTTTTGATCTTTGAACCCTCGAGTTCAAGGTATCGAAACGTGTATCGAAACCAAGAATATGCCATCATCACGCCTGATACGTGGAAAAGA
>CAMPBP010000215.1 GCA_946639085.1 uncultured Lachnospiraceae bacterium | reverse complement strand
GAATAAAGATAATATTATTTAAGATATAGTAGAATTTATATGATAATAGTAGAAAAAAGCATATGGCTATTGATTGATTCGCATGTGTCTCATATAATGAAGAAAAAAGCACTGGAGTAATACTATTAAAGTGAAATTACTGTTTTACAAAACTGAATAAATGTAACTAAACAACAACTCATTTTTTGACAAATAGAAGAACAGAGTTGTTCTTCTATTATTTTGTCCACAGAAAGGAGCGCCTACTATGGAAAAGAAAAACGGAAATGTAAAGAAACACAGTAATCGCAGAGACATGAGAGTTATTTGCATCGAAGAATTCATAGAAAATCATAACGGCAAAATACAGATAGTATTATATTTTTTAGCCGCAGTAGTAGTCCTTCTTTTAGGTTTAAAGGTGGATTTTCCTGCATTAATCATAATGCTTATAGGACTGATTACTATTGATTTGATAGTATCAGAAATAAAGAATTCTAGTCTTCATCGCAAAGTGAATGATATAGGTCGCATTATTAGGAACAAAGAAAGCACAGCAACAGTAAAGGAACAGAACCTGACTGATTTTTTTAATCTAGCCTCGAAAGAAATATTTCTTTCCGGAATATCTCTTTCACATATCATAGATGATTATGGGCAAATGATACAAAAAAAGCTTGAGACAGGTGTCAAGTTAAAGATAATGCTGCTTGATCCCGATTCAGTAAATGATAATGTAAAATATCTATACCGTGATAAATCTGATAATGATGATGAAGAAGAGATAAAGAGTAGAATAAAAACAACGATAAAACACATAACAAAGATAAGAGATTTTAAAGACTATCTTGAGAAAGGAACAATCGAAATTAAATACGCTTCGGGTATACTACCGATATCTGTCTTAATGTACGATTTTTCCGAACAGGATATCGCAAAAGATTACTCTAAAAGTAAAAATTTGTATGTAAGAACATACTTATTTGGAGTTGATGCCTTTTCGGATTGCGATCTATTCAATCCGACAATCGTAGTAAACTCAAACACTTCGCATGACGCATATTATGCATATGTTAAGTCCTCTGAAGATAGGTGGAACGCCGCCACGTCATTAAGCAAGGAAACTCTATTCGGCAGTACAGGCTAAATTTCCAAGATAAAAGCAACACATAGGTTATAAATAAAATGAACGTATCGGTTTTGACCGATGCGTTCATTTTTTTGGAAATCTTGCGTTTCTTGATTCCACCACTCAAGAGAAGTGGGATTATATCGACAGGTATATATCACTACAAACAGCTCTCTTCGGAGAGCTGTTTCTTTTTCCATACTGAGCAGTAATAACAATCGAGCATTATACGGCTGTCTATGCATTCATAATCTGAAAGATCGTACAGCTCACGAATACGGGCTTTAAACTGTTTTTCTTTGCCAAATTTTTCCATTAAAATAAAGTTTTCATTGCCTTTTGCAACAGGAAGATTAACGTCTATATGAAGCAAGCCGTTTTGATCGGTATATACATCATTAAGTTTTGGGATAAATTCTTCAATCGTCATAATTTATTTCTCCTATATTCATTGTATTAAACAAAAATATATAAAGCAAATTTAAATGATTTAATGAAATTTGCATAGTATATAAGCGGTATAATATAATAAGCGCATAGGAGAAAACTATGCAGATAAAAGCGCTTTACACAAGAACTATATATGAAACTCAAAAAGACGGAGTAATCGTTGGGCTTTACTGGAACTTAACCGATTCGTGTGCAGTCATCATAACCGGTACGATGTTACCCACGATTGAAAACGTAAATTACATTTTTGATGGTGACTGGGTAACCCATAAGAAGTATGGAAAGCAATTTAAGGCCGAATATTACTCAGAAGATATATCCGATAGAGAAAGCATTATAAGGTTTTTATCATCAAAGGTCATTAAAGGAGTTGGTCCCGCAACCGCTGTTAAGATTGTTGATGCTTTCGGTGATGATACGATCAAAGTATTGGACGAGGATATCGAGAGAGTCTTAACTATTCCAAGATTTCCCAGAACCAAATTCAAAGAATTTAAAGAGTCCTATGAAACCCAAAGAGGAGCAAAGGATGTTATTGTTGCGCTTGGAAAAGTGGGAATATCTGTAAAGTTGGCATTATCGGCATACGAACGGTTTAAAAAAGATACCATGAATATAATCAATGATCGCCCTTACAGATTAAGCGAGATTGCGGGCATCTCTTTTCCTATCGCTGACAGGCTTGGCAAACGAACATATGAATACGAACACGATTATGAACGTTTTTGTTCATGCGCTTATTACTGCCTTTATGCAAATGAGGCAGGTGCATTTTATAAAATAACCGGAAATACAATGAGCGGTTCCAATGGAATGCAGAAAGATGAATTTGGAAAAGTAATGCTTAATCTTTTAAGATTTAACAGCATTAACGGTAAGTTCATCTGCGACATGACTATCAAGATGCTTGATGATAAGAAGTTAGTCTATGTCAAAAAAGACGGAGATGTGTATTTTTTCCCTGTTGGACTATTTAATATCGAGCGTGAGTCAGCAAAAGAGCTTGAACGCATCATGATTCAGCCTAACGTAACGAACATAGATGTCGACAAAGAGTTAAAAAAGATCAAATTTGATTTTTCGACAGATCAAATAAGCGCAATAAAGAATGCGTTTAAGAACCACGTGTCTTTAATAATTGGTATTCCGGGAACAGGAAAGACTACAACGATAAATACTATAGTTAAGTTGTATCGCAAAGACAATCCTGAAGGCGACGTATATTTACTTGCTCCGACAGGAAGAGCAAGCGCAAGGATACGAGAAACCATAACCGACAAAGAGGCAAACGTATCAACTATCCATATCCCACTTGAAATAAAGGTAGACGAAATAAACGATATTGATGAGGAAAAAGATATTAAGTTTAATGACTGCCTTATCGTTGTTGACGAAATGAGTATGACGGATACACGCCTTTTTTACAGGCTTGTAAAAGCGATCGGAAGTAACTGTCGTATCATTTTATGTGGTGATGATGAACAATTACAATCTGTTGGTTCGGGAGCTGTGTTAAGGGACCTTATCGACTCGAAATGCATCTGTACGACAAGACTTACAAAAGTATTTAGACAAGCAGAAGAAAGTTCTATATATCAAAACCTTTTTAGAATTAGAGAAGGCAATACAGACCTTATCTATAATAATGACTTTTCTCTTACGGAAGAAGGCGATCTGTCAAAGATTGAAGATTTGATGATAGACAAATATATTGAAAAAATCAATGAAGTCGGCATCGATAATGTAATGTTGCTTAGTC
>CAMPBP010000214.1 GCA_946639085.1 uncultured Lachnospiraceae bacterium | reverse complement strand
ATGCTTAACCCCCTCATCCAAAAGATCGCCTATTCCAAGCATATTGGCGCTTGAAACGGGATAAGGATCACCGATACCGAGATTGTAAAACTCATAGACATCGGTCATATACTTATTGAAATCATCTACTTTGTTCACAACGAGCAAAACAGGCTTATGGGACTTTCTTAACATATCGCAGACCTTTGAATCGGAATCAACAAGTCCCTGTTTTACATCCACCATAAAAAGAATAACGTCGGCAGTCTCTATCGCGATCTCAGCCTGATCTCTCATCTGTTTTAAGATGACATCGTTACTGTCGGGCTCAATACCGCCCGTATCAACCAGCGTAAAATTGTAATCCAGCCAGTTGATGTCCGCATAGATACGATCTCTCGTTATTCCCGGAGTATCTTTAACTATTGAAATCTTTTCACCTGCCAATGCATTAAACAGGGTGGATTTACCCACGTTGGGTCTACCCACCACAGCAACTATCGGCTTACGCTTCTTTATATCCATTTAATCCGTACCGTCTTTCAACATCTTTAAAAGCAGATCACGTCCGCTTGATTTTACAATATCCACCTTTACTTGTAAAGATTTTGCCACATCATCCACAGTAAGGTCATCCAAAAATACGTTTTCTGTAGCGCGAAGCATATTCTGAGGTATAAGTATACGATTACCGCATATATTTCCCTGTAATTGTTTGATTATGTCCTGTCCCGTTATAAGACCGGCAACGGTGATCCTTTCTCCAAAGAAATCATTTCTTATGGCTCTGACATCAACATGCACTTTCGGATACTCGTTGTTCACCATGTCTGCAAACTTTTTAAGCATGGGAAACGCAAGTTTTCCCGTAACTATCGTACATTCGGACTTCTTCATAAACTTCTTTTTAAGTCCCGTGATCGCATATTTCTTGAAAGCATTGTTAAACTCATCGGAAAACAGTCTGATCATTCCGACGCCGTTCTCAAGCTGAAGATATCCGTCATATCGACTCTCTTCGGGCATTTCACGACCTGCCAATATATACCACTCATCACTTGCGTGTATAAAATGAAGACCGTATTGCTCGTAAAACTTTTCCTGATACGATTCGATAAGATCGATGACCTTGATGGCATCTTCTTTGTCAAAAGGCTCAAGAGGATAAAGACCGTCTCTATACTTTGTAAGACCCACCGGAACCACGGAAACGCTTTCAAGTACGGGAAGATACTTTGATAGATCCTCGATGGAACGTTTAAGCTCTTCTCCGTCATTAATTCCTTTGCAAAGAACAATCTGGCCGTTCATGGTTATCTCGGCTTCAAAGAATCGATCGACAATCTTTAAACAGTCTCCTGCAAATCTGTTGTTCAACATCTTGCAGCGAAGCTCGGGATTTGTGGTCTGAAAAGATATGTTGATTGGCTCCATTCTGAATCTGATGATACGATTGACATCGTTTTCCGAAAGGTTGGTCAATGTAACATAGTTTCCCTGCAAAAATGAAAGACGAGAATCATCGTCTTTAAAATACAGTGTCTCTCTCATGCCCGGAGGCATCTGATCGATAAAGCAGAAAATACAGTTATTCCTGCACCTTCTGTATTCGTCCATAAGGCCTTCGGAAAACTCAAGTCCAAGGTCTTCGGTCTCGTCTTTATCAATGATAACGTTAACGGTTTCTTCGCCACGTTTAAGCACTATTTCAAGATGAGAATTGAGTATCGCGTATCTGTAATCAAAAATATCTTCGATCACTTCGCCATTTATCGATATAAGCTCGTCACCTGTTTGTATATCATAATCTTTAGCCACTGAGTCATCGCAGACTTTTGTGACGGTTCTGGCATTTTTACCGGCCAAGATAATGTACTCCTTTTATCTTATTGACTGTATTTATCTTAATCGAAAAACCTTGACGTGTCGATATTGGAATGATAAAAATAAATTGCCGATTAATTCAAAAGGGAGATAAAAAATGCCCAATCTCAGAAAACTTGAAAACGCACTTCCGGTTGCTCCATTAAAGATTGTTGCGATGGATTCCGCAAACAAACTTGGAAAAAGCGTTGACAGATATCTTGTCGATTTCAGAAAAAAGATGGATATTGCTCTTAAAAAAGATCCAGCTTTCCAAGGATATATGGAATCGTCTTATCTTATGGACGTAGAATGTCCGCGATTCGGAACCGGTGAAGCAAAAGCCGTTTTCCATGAATCGGTCAGAGGTAAAGATCTTTTCATATTGGTGGATGTTTGCAACAATTCCATCACTTACAACATGAACGGTTATACAAACCACATGTCTCCCGACGACCATTATCAGGACTTAAAGAGAATTATTTCAGCAGCCACCGGCAAGGCTCGCAGAATAAACGTTATGATGCCCTACCTTTATGAAGGACGTCAGCACAAAAGAAATACACGTGAGTCTCTCGACTGCGCTTACGCTCTTGAAGAGCTTACAGCAATGGGTGTTTCAAACATAGTTACCTTTGACGCACACGATCCCAGAGTCCAGAATGCCACACCTTTATGCGGATTCGATAATTTCAATGCATACTATCAGTTCTTAAAAGCTTTGCTTAACAGCGAAGAGGACATGATAATAGATAAAGACCACACCGTAGTTATCTCTCCCGACGAAGGGGCCCTCGACAGAGCGATCTACTTTGCGAACGTTATGGGTGTTGATGCCGGTATGTTCTATAAACGTCGTGATTACTCAACGATAGTGAACGGAAAAAACCCTATCGTCGCTCACGAATTCCTCGGTGAAAACATTGACGGAAAAGACGTTATCATAATAGACGATATAATCTCATCGGGCGAAAGCATGCTCGATACCGCTAAACAGCTTAAAAGGATGAATGCAAAGAGAATATTCATTCTTGCAACCTTCGGTCAGTTCAACAACGGAACCGAAGCATTTGACAAGGCTTATGAGCAGTGTATTTTTGATAAGATAATTACCACAAACCTCATTTACACGCCTGAAGCGGTAAAAAGAAAACCCTACTACCTTGAAGCGGATGTTTCAAAATTCATAGCCCAGATAATCGATTTCATGAATCACGATATCTCAGTTTCCAACGTTATGACATCCACAGACAAGATCCACGAAGTTGTGGATAAATACAACAAACGTGTCGGATACGAAATAAACGAATAAACAGTAAAAGCTTCGATCGATGATCGAAGCTTTTTTGTTATTCCGCTTTATTATGAGTGACCGGCAATATAACCGTTGCTTTAAACAGATCGCCGTCAAGATAAATCTCAAAAGAACCGTTATGTGCTTTCGCAAGTGATTTTACTATTCAAAGCCCAATACCGCTTCCTTCCG
>CAMPBP010000213.1 GCA_946639085.1 uncultured Lachnospiraceae bacterium | reverse complement strand
GCTGAAATTGTCAATGTTACTTATGATGCATCTTCAGATGAAGAAGCAGTTTATGGTATTGATCCCAAGAGCATGAACTTTGTTGCCACAAAAGTTCCCGGCAGCAAGACATTCCTTTCTAATCTTGATGCTGCTGCGGTTGGTCAGTTTAAAAAGGGTTCACTTGTAATATTTGATACTGCTCCCAACCTTGAGCCTAAGTCTGATTATACATATGTAATAAGCGCAACAGACTATTTTGGTAATACGCTTACGTTGGTTAACAATACCGGATCATTTAAAACATGTAAGTCCAGACCTCAGGGTGCTATTGAACTTACTGTAAACAAAATCGGTGAAACCAAATTTAACGTAAATATTATCGATCCCGATGAAGCTTCTGTGGCTCCCGAAGGTGGAGCTGCCAACAAGCGTGATATCTATTTTGTTGTTTCTACAAGAAAGATAGATTCTTATTCGGGTGATACCAAGCTTTGGAATGATGCTAAGGCTTATATTGATAATGGTTATTCGCGTGTAAATTTTGGCGCTGCTGATGAAGGTACTGTTCATTTCGTGGAAAAGATTCCTGATTTGAAAATATCAGTAGATGCTAACGGTGCAGTGACCGTTACCGATTATGAGGTTGATGCTTCGGGCCTTGATCTTAATACCAAATACTATGTATACCTTCTTGCAGATTTTGATCTTGATAATAATAAGGGCATAGTGCGACATGAAGAGATAGGAGATCTTTCATTTAAGTCTGCTACGCTTTCTTCGTTGGGTAATATTTATATTGATGTTGCTATTTCAAAAATAAATGCTCACGGCGCAGACATTATTTATACATTAAATACCGATAGAACAAATGATACTCTTGAAAAACTTTTATCAAGGGTAATGTTTACGATCGATACGGCCGAGGGAGAAAATCCGGGTGTTCATTCAGCTATTGCTTTGGATGATACGGCAATGACCTCATTTACCGGATATGAACGTGATCATGTTACTCCGCATACACCTATAGATCCTCCTATAATGGACTACAGGTATTTTGATGGTGGGGCTGATGTTAACGCTGATCAGAAGAATCTGGTTTTAAACTATAAAGATCTTAAAGGAAATAATGTTGTAAGCAATGCACCTGCATATCGATTGGAGAGCATGACCAACTATACGATTACGCCCACAATCTATGCAGTTTATAACGGAAAAGAATATGATATGAACGTTACGCTTTCTCGCTCGTCCTTTAAGACAATGAGAGAGCCTGCTAAGGTTACGGTAACAGACCTTCTCCTTGCAGCAGGAACGTTACGTTTTAAAGTTCAGATTGACGACCCTGATGAAACCATTACAGGTAATTCAGGACATGTTGTTGTGCTAAATATTTATGATTCTCACAAAAATCTTGTGAGAGCTATTCGTGTTCCCAAAAATACGGACGAACCTAAAGCATATGAATTTAGCGGACTTGATCCGAATGAAACTTTTGTCATGAACTTCATAGCGGTTGAATATAACGAGGGTTATGACAATACTACCTTCGAAGCCAACAAGTTAATTCATCAAGAGATTGTAAACAATAATATCGATCTCTCCGGTTCGATCAAACTGTTAAGTCTCAATACATCAGTTAATGGTAAGCTTCGTGCCGATACGAGAGTTCTTATTTACGATAATGACAGAATGCTTGACAATACTTTGCCTTACCATATTACTGTGGAAAGAAACGGTGTTGATGTTACTTCGTCTTATGATTCTTCGCTTACGAATGTTTTGCCTTATGATTATTTGACAGGTACCGACACTATCAAGACTAATTCGTCATGGAGTGTAGATAAAGGTGATATTAATTACAAGATGACTCTTTGGGTAGAGTTGTTTGGTAATAAACTTATCCTTGATACTCTTGAATTTAATTCAAAAGATGTTGTTATTGAAATTTCAAGTGCACTTGATTTTATTAATAAGATAAAAGCAAATCCTAAAGGAAGGTTTGTTGTCACCGAAGATATTGATATGGATGATGTGGACCTTGATTCAAACGGTAATCCAAAGTCTACCCTTCCCAGTGCAAACATCACCACGACTTTCAGGGGTGAGATCGATTTCCAGGGATATACACTTAAAAAGAATAAATATAAAAATGAAGCCGCTATGTTTGGCAATTTGAGTCCACAGGCAGAAATTTACAATGCTGTATTTGAATTTTCGGATAATTCCAATACACGAGCATATGATACCGGTATTCTCACACGTCATAACTATGGCCATATTCACGACATAATGGTTCATTATACAGGTGGTACAGGCCTTCAGAATACTGTTTACGGTCTGGTTGCTGCGAGAAACGCCGCCAGCGGTATTATTGAAAGATTTGTCATTAAAAATGACCCTGCCGACGGTACATCAACATTTACGGCTCGTTCAAATGCCGGCTTACTTGTTTATCTTAATGACGGTATAGTTCGAGACGGTTATGTTTACGGTATGGATATAAACAGTGTTTCGAGCAACGTTTCTGTCGGTGGCGGTATCAATATTGGCGGAATCGAAGGATATCAAAATCCTCGCGGTCAGACGAGCAATGTTTTCTCGCTTGTAAATATTGTTGTATCTAATCCGGACATGAATGCATCCAAGAACCATGATTCACAGTATGGAGCTATAATTGGATATGCAACCGGTAGTTCAAGCAATATGTACAGTGTCGGTCAGTCATTTTATAACGAACCTTTCGCAGGAAAGAAGTATGATGAAGACAGACCGGGTCCTGCACTTGGTGTAAATACCACTACCCAGCATGAAGTATATTATTGGAATGAAGCGGGAGCAGTATATACCAAAGCCACAAAACAGACCGCTGTTGGTCTTGAATCATTATATGACTATAACTGGCAAGGATCATTGCTCGGATCCGGATTTGATGCTCAACCCGTTGAGGTAGGATATTATCCTCATGTAATAATGAGTGAAGAATTGCCCGAGCAGGAGTTTATCGAACTTCCGCAAAGAGTCATAAGCAGGCTTGTAGAAGTTGTTTCTACAGAAGTTATTTCCTATTCGGATGACGGAAATTCTGCATTAATAAAGTTAAGACTCAACAACCCCAGAAATGCAGCAATAAAGAGCATTGAAATTGAAGACCTTACAACGGAACTATATGAGGATGAAACGTATAAGACGGTCATGCTTGACGGTTATACGACGACATATATTAAAGTATCTGATCCTCAAAAATATGTTTCTTTGTATAAGTTTGTAAATATTTCTGCAATGGTTGGTAACAGTGTCCAGACTGTTAAGTCGGATGCTTTGTTAAGTGTTGACTTCTATAGACTTGTACACAATGCGAATGAAAGGTACGACTATGTTGTAATG
>CAMPBP010000212.1 GCA_946639085.1 uncultured Lachnospiraceae bacterium | reverse complement strand
TACACTCCTTTGAAACTACGTTTATTGCTGCCTGTTGATGCAGTTTTGAAGTGTGAGGACTGTCGATCGTAACGTAAGGAACGTTGTGTTTAACGCACAGATCGGCCGCAAGAAGCGAATCGTCACCGAAGAACGGATCGATCGCAGCTGCTTTTGCTTCGGCGATATCCTCTTCTCTCGGAACATTCCACCAGCGTTTTCCCGATGAAAACAGTGTCTGAAAGCGTCCCATCGGAGAACGTACAAGACCGGCTATAACTACATAATCCATTACGCCTTTGTCTTCTTCCCAAAACTTTACCGAAGAGAGGTCCACGCTTTTACCCGCGTAAAACTCTTTTAACATCGGAGCAACTTCCGTTCCTATCCAGGTTCCGTCCATCTTAACATCTGCTCCCAATGAAGCGAGAACCGTTGCTGCCGTTCCCGTCTCTCCACCGGGGAGAAAATACTGTGCCCCTATCTCTGCGTATTCGTCGGGCTGCAAAAAGCCGTCTTTTAGCAAAAACGAGTGCGTTCCCAATATCTGTCCGAATAAATATACTTTTTTACTCATAAAAATAATACCCTCTCTGGTTTACATAACAGACCTTCCCTTTTACGAAAGGTAATTTATGTTGTCAAATGAATCTATTATCATTTGTTCGCTCCTTTGTCTGTAAATACGATCAATTACAGTTTATAAATGTTGAACCCTTATGTAAAGAATCATATAAAAAAGTAACAGCAAAAATGATATCAAATTACAGTTGGTTTTTAAAGAATCGAATGCTAAAATATTGTCAGAAACGCACTTCGTACCCATTCATTGAGGGAGAAAGAAACCTATGTTTACCTGTGATTACAAGACGTTAACTATTTCCTTTAACAATTTTTTTGAAGCCAACGGCGATAACCTGCCTGAATACGGGACTTTTTGTCTTCTTGAATTAAAAAACGGGCGTTACACGGCAGGGGGATGGTATCCGAACAATGATTGCAGTAAAACAAATCCTACAGGTTCGTTTGTTCGTGGCACGGGCGATTCGGTTGACTGGAGCGAAGTTGCAAAATGGCATCGCCTTTCCCGTTACGATATCACGGAATGCCTTGAAGACGAAAATATCGGTTTCATCAATATGATCCCCGAAGGAGAAAGCTCCTACCACGTCGATTTCGAAGGTTTTAACTCTTTTTCCGACAAAGACTATCCCAAGAATGAACAATATTGTCTTTTACTGTTAAACGACGGTTCGATCTCTGCGGGCCGATGGGATAAATACAGCGAAACGGACGGAATATTTATCCATGCACCGGCATTATGCTGCATCGATCCAGATAAAGTATGGGCATGGAAAGCCCTAAGTCCCGATGATATCTTTGAAAGGGAAGAAGCGGAAGAAAAAGAAAGGCTCCGCGAGGAGGAGCTCAACAAAAAGCCCACGAAAAGTAAAAAATTATTTAAATACGGGACAGATATAAACGTTTACTACGAGAAAGCTCTTGAAAAGCTTAAAGAGGAATATCCCTGGGCATCGATCGCACAGATGAAAAAGTGTACACCATGGGAGATCACTCCCGTTCACGGCAGATTGGTGTTTGGACAAGTCAGAACCGGATGGAAAAACGAGCGGATCGTAGATGAATGGGAAGGCGGCTCCACGTCCGATGAATTTATCGATTTTCTTTGCGAGTATACCAAAACAACCGTAGCAAACTCAAACCCCGAAGAGAAGTTTAAGTTCGGTACGGACATAAAAGTTTACACAGATAAAGCCTATAAAAAAGTCAAAAAGAATTATCACTGGCTTACAAAAGAAATGCTTAAAAAGGCTTGGAAATACGACATCCGTCAAATTGACGGTGATTACGAATTCATACGCCAAAGCTCAGATTCCGACACATTTTACATTGAAAATTACAGTACTGCCGAAGATTTTATAAAATGCATAGAATACGATTACGAAAACTGTGCTCTCTCAAACAATGACGTTATCTCTTCTTACAATGTTCCGTTTGGGCACGTCGACATTCACGGCTGGAATCTTGAGCAATACAGAGTTTATAAGCTTGCCACCGGTGACTACAAAGTAAGTGTAACGGCGGGCAACCGCTCAACCGGCGGCTCGCGCGACTTTTTCATAACCCCCGACTGCTTTAAGGCCAAAACCTACGACGAGTTTCTCGACCGTTACCAGAAGATTGTTCCGGGCAGCTCCTTCGGTCTTTACAAAAGCGATCTCCTTCCGGATGAAAAATTGAAGAAATTTTTTGGTTACTAAAAGCGTATTGCACCACCGTCCCCTTGGTTCAAAATTTCAGATACATATACTTTATTCCAATTGGCGTACAAAACAAGTATAATTACATTCGTATATTTAAGATCATTTTGGCTGAAGGAATCGGAACATGAGAAAACACTTCATGGACAATCTAAGATGGATGGTGATTTTGCTGCTCATCCCTTACCACGCAGCTCAGGCGTTTAACGTATGGGGCGAGCTTAATTTCATCTGTTTTGAGCCAAACAAGGCAATCAGCAGTCTTATCGTATTTTTCAGCCCCTTTTATATGCCTCTTATGTTCCTGCTTGCAGGCATCAGCACTGCCTACGCCCTCAAAAAGCGTTCCTACGGACAGTTTGTCGTCGAGAGGATAAAAAGACTTCTGATCCCCTTCGTGTTCGGAACCTTGTTCTTCGTCCCGATAATGGCTTATATCGGCGATAAGACAAACTGCGGATACACCGGCGGTTTCTTTACACATTATGGCATTTTCTTTACCAAATGGACGGATCTTTCGGGCTTTGACGGCGGTTTCGGCGTCGGCCAGTTCTGGTTTTTGTATTTCCTGTTCGTGATCTCAATAGTAAGTATCGGTATCATTGCAATTGTAAGGCATATCAGTAAAAGGAAACCTTCCCGCTCCATGCCCTACGGTCTTTTATGCCTTTTTGTGATCCCTCTTCCGTTTTTGTATGATCTTTTAACGGTAGGCGGAAAGAGTTTTGCCGAATACCTTTACGTTTTTCTGATGGGATATTACGTTCTTTCTAACGACAAAGTAATGGAAAAGACGGCCAAGTACCGATACATTTCACTGTTTATCGGCGTTTTGGCCGCCGTAATTGATATATATATGTTTATATGGTCCGGAAAGGATTTCGGAACCGCCAACGTGATAGCAAAAGCTTTCGCGGAATGGTTTATGATGCTCGCACTTATGGGTATCGGAAAGCGTTCCCTTGATTTCAAAGGAAAGATCTCAACTTATCTTTCAAGCAGATCGATCCTTTTCTTTGCCATTCACTTCTTATGGGTGGTTTTGTTCCAGTATTGGTTCTCGTTCCTTACAGATACGAGCATCGCATTACTTTACTTTGTACCTGTCATTTTGGCTTAC
>CAMPBP010000211.1 GCA_946639085.1 uncultured Lachnospiraceae bacterium | reverse complement strand
GCATAGTAGCGGTAACATTTTATGTTGTTGTAGGGCCAGTCGAGGTTGGCAACGTAAATGTTGAAAAGATAATAATCGATGTAGTTGTATACGTCCATGAACGCCTCAGCTTCGGCAAATGCGGCGTCGTCACGCATGTCGAGGGAGGAAAGATAACTGTACATCGCGTTGAAATCCACAACTTCCTGTTCGTCACCTGTTTTTTGCGTTTCCGATCCTTCGATAACCACAAATTCTCCGGGTGCGTCGTCACCGTACTTTTCTTTGAAATATTTGTCGCAGTAACTCTCGTGAAGCCACAAAAGTCCGTAATATTGACCGTTTATATACACAGCGGCAGGAAGAACACCTTCCGTATCGGGAAGGCCTGCCTCCCTGGCCAGCATCTGAGCGTATTCGTCTCTTATGAAGCCGCTTCCGAAATCGTTGGCCGTGTTACGAAGGACGAGACGTTTGTATGATTTGATAACGCCGTCGCTGCCATCTTCTTTTTTGGTGCCGAATATGTCTGTTTTGAAGGTTTTGGACGTATCGTATTCTTTTCTTGCATAGAGCTTTACCGATTTTATCGGGAGCATCCTTGAATAACCGCCGAAAGGACGCATGCCACAAGCCTGAGAAAGAAGCTGATCGCCTTCGCTTGAGAACATCTCAAGATATACCCATCGCTCAGAATCGCGGCCTGACATCTGTTGCGCGTTCCTTCCGTAGAGTATTCCTTCCGATTCAGTAAGTTCTTCGGGTTTGCCGCAGATCGAGATGACGGGGGTCGAGTATCTTGAAAAAACATTTTTGCCCACAAAGTATGTTGCGGTCACATTTACGATCGAACCGTCTTCGAATGCCGCTGTAGCCTCGATATAATAGACGTTGGGCGATTCGGCATCGGTAGTTTCAAGTGAGATCTCACCCGAATATTCTTCACCCATGCCGGGAAGAGCATCGTTTACGTTACAGTAGATCGTTCCGGGCTTTCCTTCGGGAAGTCTTATGCTCACCGTAAGCGAGTCTTCGTAAAAGCCTGCCGCGGGTTCGAAGATGATGTCTCTTTCGATTGGCTCACCGGGCTCCCTTTTAACTTTGACAGTTTCCTCTTTTGGTTTGTCTTCTTTTTCTTTAACCTGTTTATCGCTGTTCGTCTTCCCGACGACAGGTTTTTCGGGGGTCGGGTTATCGACGGGAACAGGCTCTTCGCTGTAGATTGGGGGTTCTTCGGAGACCGTTCTTCGTACCGCTCTGTCTTTAACAACGATCACGAGAAGTAACGCCGTCAGTGAGACCGAAAGAAGTATTATTGCAAATATAAGAATCTTTGATTTTTTATCCATATATGTACCTGCATTTCTCTGTATGTCGGGACCATGTCCCAAAGGTTTTGAAAGATTTTACCATAAGAAAAGGGCTTGGATTTAAAATCAATAAAATATTTAGGAAAGTTTAAGAGATTAGGAGTTAAATCTATTGCAAGCAGGTCAGGTTATGGTACAATATATAGTGGTTTAATAAGCGAAGGAGCGGAAGAAATTGTAGGTTTAAAGCAGGCTCGACCGCTTAAAAAGGTATAAAGGAGTAAGAAAGTGGAACAATATAAAGAGGATTTTATCAAATTCATGGTTGAATCGGACGTTTTGAAGTTCGGTGATTTTACTTTAAAGAGCGGCAGAAAGTCGCCGTTTTTTATGAATGCGGGCGCATATGTTACGGGTGCTCAATTGGCTAAACTCGGAGAGGATTACGCAAAAGCGATCTACGACAAGTACGGTTCGGATTTTGATGTATTGTTCGGACCCGCATATAAGGGTATTCCTCTTTCGGTAGCCACCGTCATAGCTTTCGATAAATTGTACGGAAAAGAGATCCGTTATTGCTCAAACCGTAAGGAGATGAAAGACCACGGCGATGTAGGCATACTTCTTGGAAGCAAGCTTAAAGACGGCGACAAGGTTGTTATCATCGAAGACGTTACCACATCGGGCAAGTCCATTGAGGAGACGTTTCCCATCATAAGAGAGCAGGCAAAAGTTGAAATACTCGGCCTTATGGTCTCTCTTAACAGATGCGAAAAAGGAAAGGGCGACAAGTGCGCTCTTGATGAGATAAAAGAACTTTACGGATTTGAGACAGGCGCGATAGTTACGATGGATGAAGTAAAAGAGTATCTTCACAATCGTGAGATAAACGGACGCGTGGTAATAGACGATACAATATACGCTGCGATCGAAGATTATTTCAAGATCTACGGCGCCGTTAAGTAACGGTTTAAGGGTGAGTGTTTGTGAAGGCGTCAGGCGAGAAAGTCAAGAAACGAAAACAGATAATATATTCCAACAAGAAGCACTCCAAGACAGGGATATTTTCTTTCATCCTCGGAGTGATCGTGTTGCTTAGCCTTGTGATCTCGGTGGTGTTAAGTTACAAGCTTAAAGGTGCGGCCCCGGCCAATTTCGGAGCGGTAGGATTTTTGTGTACACTGTTCTCCGCGATAGGAATCATCCTTGCCGTGGTGGCAAGAAACAAGCAGGACTATATCCACCTTTACGCCAACATCGGACTGGTCTTAAACATCGTAGATTTATTGTTTATCAGTAACATACTTTATGCGGGAATTTAGCATTTTTAGTGCAATCTGATTGTTGCATCGGTTAACGCATTAAAGTACACTATATATTGTAGGAAAATATATAAAGGAGCATATATATGGCGACTGTATCGATTGTAATGGGAAGCGATTCGGACATGCCCGTAATGGCAAAAGCGGCCGACGTTTTGGAAGAACTTGGCATTTCGTTTGAAATGCGTATCATCTCCGCTCACAGAGAGCCCGACGAATTCTTTGAATATGCAAAGACGGCGGAAGAACGCGGAGTCAAAGTCATTATCGCGGGAGCAGGTATGGCAGCTCATCTGCCCGGAATGTGTGCAGCAATATTCCCGATGCCTGTCATAGGTATTCCCATGCACACAACGAGCCTCGGCGGAAGAGATTCTTTGTACTCCATAGTACAGATGCCCAGCGGTATCCCCGTAGCCACGGTAGCCATTAACGGAGGTCAGAACGCAGGATTGCTTGCGGCAAAGATACTTGCGACATCGGACAGCTCACTTCTTTCAAAGCTTAAAGCCTACTCTCTTAAGATGAAAGAGGGCGTTGTTAAAAAGGACGCCAAATTAAACGAAGTCGGATACAAAAATTACGAGAAATAGTCTGTGGGAGGACAATTATGGATTACAAGAACGCCGGTGTAGATATCGAAGCGGGATATGCTTCGGTAGAACTGATGAAAGAACACGTTAAGAAGACATTCCGTCCTGAGGTTTTGGGCGGCATCGGAGGTTTCTCCGGAGCATTTTCGCTTTCAAAGATAATGCATATGGAAGGTCCGGTTCTTTT
>CAMPBP010000210.1 GCA_946639085.1 uncultured Lachnospiraceae bacterium | reverse complement strand
TGATACCGGGAGAACGAACCATCTGGCTTACGATAACACGTTCGGCACCGTTGATAACGAAGGTACCGGTAGCGGTCATAAGCGGAAGGTCGCCCATAAAGATATCGTGCTCAAACACATCGCCCGTCTCAAGATTGTGGAGACGAACCTTTACCTTAAGGGGAGCGGCATATGTCGCATCTCTCTCCTTGCATTTCTCGATCGAATACTTAACGTCATCTTCGCACAATTCGTAGCTTACGAATTCAAGGCTTAAGTGACCCGAAAAGTCCTCGATGGGAGAAATGTCGTCAAACGCTTCGCGAAGTCCGTCCTTTAAGAACCACTGGTAGGAATCCTTCTGCACCTCGATGAGGTTGGGCATCTCCAAAACCTCTTTCTGGCGCGCATATGTCATGCGTTGGCTCCTGCCGGCCTGAGTGGGACGTATTCTGTTTTTTTCCATGGACAATCACCCCGTTCTTATGATTTGGCACTGGTTTTTATAAGTAAAAAAAGCCACAAAAAAACAAAGCACTCCACAATAGTGCACTGTCCATTCTACAACAAGGATTTTTTAAAGTCAACAAAAAATTTCGGGCTTTCGCCCGAAATTTTAAAGGTTACTCTTTTGATTTTTTTATCTCCTTTAACACCGTCTCGTAAAGGATATTCGGATTGATGGGTTTTGAAAGATGTGCGTTCATACCCGAGTGTGCCGATAAACTTACGTCATCCGAAAAAGCGTTGGCCGTCATGGCGATGATTGGAATCTTCATCGAATCTTTTCTGTTAAGGCTTCGTATCTTTCTTGTTGCCTCCAGACCGTTCATCTTGGGCATCCTTATGTCCATTAAGATCGCGTCGTAATAATTCTCGTCCGAATTAGTGAATCTCTCAACCGCTTCGGCTCCGTTAACCGCCGTATCCGTCAGGACGTTCTTCCTTGAAAGTATGGCAACCGCGATCTCACGGTTGATCTCGTTATCTTCCGCAACGAGTATCCTCTTGCCATCAAGCTCGTCAAGGTTGAGTTCGACTTTGTCGTCGTTAGCGGTTTCTTTCTCCCTGGATACCGTAAGGAAAAGATCGACAACAAATGTGGTTCCCACGTTCTTCTTGCTGGTTACGCTGATAGATCCGCCCAATGCATCCACGATACCTTTTGTAACCGAAAGACCGAGGCCCGTTCCGTTAAGACTTTCTCTGTTTGACTCGATCTCCTGGGAGAAGGGCTCAAACATGTGCTCTATGAACTCCTCGCTCATTCCGATACCGTTATCCTTAATAACGAACCTGAAGTGCTCTTTATCTTCCGTGGGACCTACGTTGTAGGAATTGAACTCGATACGTCCCCCGAGATTGGTATATTTGACCGCGTTGCCGAGTAAGTTCATAAATATCTGAGTCACTCTCAACCTGTCGGACTTGACGATGGTGCTGTCGGCTATCTCGGAGTTGGGAACGAAGGTGATGTCCTTTTGCATGCACAAAGGCAGGATGAGGGTCCGTATGCTGTCAAGCAGCTCTCCGAAGGAGAACTCCCCTTCCATTATGTTGATGTGACCTTCTTCTATACCGGACATGTCCAGCATGTCGTTGATGAGCTGTAACAGGAAGTTGCTGGATACTTTCATCTTGCCCACGTAATCTTTTAACATGGTGGGATTGTTTATCTCGTCTTCCATTAAAGAAGCAAGTCCGATGATGGCGTTCATGGGAGTACGCATCTCGTGACTTATTCTGGATAAGAATTCGGTCTTTACGTTGTTTGCGGCTCTTGCTTCCTCCAAGGCGACCTCAAGCTGCTTTTTGGATTCGCTGTCTTTTCTTACAAGATCGGTAACGTCCTGCTTTAAGACTATGAGGAAACGCTTGCCTGCATCCAGATACGAGTATGTAAAGTGTTTCTTCCTGGGCTCCTCTTCTCCGATGACCGATTCGTCGAGAAGTATCTCATAAACGTCTTTTGTCTTTAACTCTTCGTACACGTTCTTAAGATGTCCGGAACGAAGAGCGCGCTCTCTGTCGTAATCCGCAACTCTTTCGGTGATGTAGCTTACCATCTCGGTCTCGTAATCGCCCACAGAATTGCCCTTAACTTCATTTTCGCTGTTTGTTCTGAATATGAGGCTGTTATGCTTTCCCTTCTCTATACAAAGAACTATTTCGTAGTCGTGGGAAATTAGCTTGTTGAGTATTCCAAGAAGAATTCTGTCTTCGGTAACGTCCTCAACGATTATGGTAGCCATGATCTCACCCGACAAAGGATGGGGGCGGAACGTAAGCTCAAAGGAAAGCCACATGCTGTCGCCGCCTCTTAAACTGAAATTGCCGGTGAGGGTTCTTTTTGTTTTTTCGGCGTTGAATTCTTCCCTGTAGTTGTCGATATTGAAAAACTCTTCGAAAGATCTGTATGTCTTGGGATCCCCCGCATATCTTAAAATGCGGCGCATTGACTCGTCCCAGTCCATGAAAGGACGAAGATCGAAGATGTTGTTCTCTCTTACGCTGTCGAGTTTGTTCTTGGTGAGATTGAAGACGATGGTGAAGGTTTTTCTTTTTCCCTTATTGTAGTCGTCCATAAGTCCGTAGCGGACATTGCCTTCCCAGAAAGCTTTGGAAGCATCGTAGAAAGGATCGTCGGAGCCGGTGGTGATGTAGTTTAACTCGTTGGTGAAAACGAGATTCTCCATTCTGACGTACCAGCAAAGAAGGCCGGAAAGAACCGATATAAAGAAAGCTGAAAGTATGAACATCACGCCGTTTAACGTGACTTTACCGCCCACCGAAACGTGATAGCATACGTAAAACGCAACCGCACCTTCTATCTGGCCTAACAGTAAAAAGAAAGGATTGAGCAAAAGAAAACATGCAACCACAAGGGCGATTGCAAAGTAAATGATAAAGGCACGATAGTCGTTGTATATGAATCGCATATGACAGGCAAAGGTAAAACCGAATATGTAACCGGCTATCAAAAACCAGTCCTGGGCTTTGTCGATCCTGTCACGGGTAAAGAGCCATGCGAAGATGAGCAGGATGCAGATGCCGACATAGACAAAAAGACACGGCCTTATGGAGTTGGGGTTGAGGATCATTCTCATGACGATGGCAAGCAATACCAGCGTCATAAAAAGACTGGCAGCGATCCAAAGTCCCATGATGTTCTTTTTGTCGATCTCCTTTTTGTACTTGTAAAATGCGTTTAAGTTAAATATACGTGCCCGCATGATGACCTCTATGCGTAAATATTGTTTGTATCCTTTTTGAACCTGATGTTCTTAAGTTTAAGACCCGACTGCATGAATTGGATCTTAAGGAAGCGCTCCGTGGAGTAACCGTGACCGAGAAGTACGTCCTCGGGAGTGTATTCCTTTTCGCTTCCGTTTTTGCTTATGACTTTCATGACCGTGTTATTGATG
>CAMPBP010000209.1 GCA_946639085.1 uncultured Lachnospiraceae bacterium | reverse complement strand
TGAAAGCTCTTCTATCTTCTTGTCCTTAAAATCGTTCATTGCAAAGGTATCGAACAACTCTTTCTTACGAGCCTCGATAGTCTTTTCATCAAGGTTTTTAAGTCTTCCAAAAAATGTGAAAAGATAATCAACCGTAAAGTGTTCGTCGAGTTTGATCTCATTTGTAAGGAAACATATGGAATCTCTTACTTTCTGAGCATCCTTTACCGTATCGTAGCCACAAACCTTAATATCACCTTTTGTGGGGCTAAGCAGTGTTGCCACGCAACGCATTGTTGTTGTTTTTCCTGCACCGTTGGGGCCTAAAAGTCCGGTTATCTCGCCGGGCTTGGCAGTCAGATAAAGATCGTTGACTGCGGTCTTTACGTCTTTGTTCGTTTTGAGTTCTTTTTTCTTCTTTGCACTAAGCTTGTATATCTTAGTGAGTCCGTTGATCTCAATCATTTTTTTACTCTCCTCCTAATGTAATTCATTCTTCTATGTGATCATTCTTCCCAGAATAGGTCATCCAAAGTTTTATCAAGTGCCTTGCAGATAGCAATGCACAGTTTTATCGACGGGTTATAATCTCCCTTTTCTATGGCGTTTATCGTTTGCCTCGAAACCTGGCATATCTTTGCCAGATCATCCTGAGAAAGATCTTTGCCCGCGCGTGCCGCTTTGACTTTAAGATTCTTCATCGGATTCCTCCCCGCGATTCATTACGCAATGTTTTATTACAAGTACCGCACTTATTATAAACAGCATCGCAAATATTATGACATTCGCAAAACTGTTGGTCAGAACACCGTTTTTTACAAAACCTCCAGACCTGATGTTGGTGATGGCCGGAATGATATTCATCACTCCGCATACCGCAAACAAACCAAGTGTGGAACCAAGTTTCTCGTTAAGTCCGATATATGCATCATTCATGATGGCGATGGTAACATATACCACAAGGGATATCATACCCCCCGTAAGAACCAGAAGGCCGGTCTCCATCGGAATTTTGCAACCTACGATATCCAGGAGAAATACCAGAAGCGAATACCCCAGTCCCGTGAAAAATGCGGCTCTGAAGGCCTTTCCTTTCATAAGCTGCTGTCTTTCGTCGTACTCACCTTTTAAGGAGTGATTGGTACGCGAGAGCATGATAAGCGCGATCGTTACCAATGCACTTACCCCTACAACCAATAAGATAAACAACACTACATTCAAAGTATTCATGAATTCTCCTTTCAAATCGCCTTCGCCTTAAGCTGCGATCGACATCCTTATGGTGATAAATGCCGTTAATGCGATCATCACAATGTAGAATATCCACAATCCGATATTGCCGAACATATATGAAACTTCTCCCGGTTCAACGGCATTCTCAACGATCCTGATCTTCTTTTTTGATTTGAAATAAATATACAAGACCGCTCCGATAACGCCAAGCAAAATCTCAATGATGATGGAGAAGTTGTATATCTGAGTCTTAAGAAGATCTGTTCCGTAACCCTCCATAGCCCACAAAACAACGATTGAAGTATATGAGTTAAAAATCGCATGAAGGATAATGGAATACTTGATATCTCTGGTATTTACATAGATGATTCCGAATATCACTCCAAGCATCATTGCGTAGAAGAACTGCTGAAGGTTTGCGTGGAAAAGTCCGAAAATAAGGCCCGATGTAAGCACTGCGAAAGCATTTCCGTAACGTGACAGTCTGTCTATGAGAATCTTTCTGAAAACCAGCTCTTCGCAGACCGGAGCAACTATTCCCACTACCAGGAATCTTAAAAGTGTGCTTCCGCCGCCGATTCCTTCAGTTAAAAGGTTTGTGTTGTTGTCTGTCAAAAAGAAGCTTATCCTTGAACCGATAATGGAACCAAGAAGTCCGAAAGCATACATGATACATATCGCGCTTAAGAACATGCCCGCCGGCATCTTCGAAGGCTTACTCTTCATGATCGGAATGTTCCTGCTGGGAAAATAAAAAGCGGGAAGCATGATCAAAAGATCGGTTGCAAGCACAATAAGCATCGTGAAAGTCGATCCGTACTTTTCCGGAATCTCGGGTGCAAACTTGCTAAATAAATAAGCTGCCAACAACTGAGCTCCCTGATAAAGAACTCCTGCGATCAAAAAAACGATCGCTGTCCTTGTAACTATCTTTTTATTTTCTTCCGTTTTTCCAAGTTCCGACGGATCCGAAAGAATAGTCGCGGTATACGCTTTGTCTGTCGATGTGTTCATCACATTTTCCTGTTCGTTCATGTCATCTCTCCTGTTTTATCAAAAGCAAAATTTTCATGTTTCAACCGGTTATGATCATACAATACATCTCTTGTTACATTTTGTCAACTATATTTTACAATTTGTAGTCAATATTTTTTATTTTGTATGTTTAAACCAACTAAATACTCTATTCGATTTTTCCTTCAGGGGGGGATAAAAAAAGCCCCCAAAAAATTATCACCCGAATCCTCTCGAAAACGGGTGATAAGATTAGCAAATTCAATTATTTATCCCTAAAAAAGAATTCAATCTTTACACAACTTAAGCATCGAAATATCCGTGTCGATGGTCATTGAATAGTTTGTGTAATAGACTACGAAGCCGGGCTTGGCGCCGGCGGGCTTTTTGACGTTTTTCTTTATCGTGTAGTCGATCTCGACCTTGTCGCTTTGCTTGCCGGCACTGTAAAAGGCAGCGAGACGGGCAGCCTCCTCGAAGGCTCTGTCGGGAACTTCTTTTCCACCGCTTTTTAAAACGACATGGGAGCCGGGCATCTTCTTTGCGTGGAACCACCAGTCATTTCCGTTGGCGAAATCAAAGGTAAGCTCATCGTTTTGGAAATTGTTCTTGCCGACATAAATATCAAATCCGTCGGAGCTTACATAGTGGAAGGGCTTAGAAGTGATCTTCACCTTCTTTCCGCCGGACTTGAATCTGATATAACCCGACTGAATAAGTTCTTCTTTTATCTGAGTAAGGTCTTCCTCGTACTCGGCTATATCAAGAGAATTGAGGATTGAGCGAAGATGTTCGATCTCGGCAGTAACCTCTTCTATTATCGTGGTAAGGTTCTCCGCCGTACGCTTAAGTTTTGAATACTTGTCAAAATATCTTTTCGCGTTGTCTTTTACGCTTATCGTCTCATCAAGTGGAATCGTTATCGTCTCGTTTGTGTAGTAATTAAGCGCTTCGAAAGACTTTGCTCCCTCCGGCACACTGTAACCGTATGTGTTGATGAGTTCGCCGTAAACCTTGTATTTATCACGCTTTTCGGTATCTTTCAACTGCTTTTGTTGCAGATCCAGCTTCTTAACGTTTCTCTCAAGCGCCGTCGTGACAATTCGCCTTAAGTCCGAAGATTTCTGGCGGATCCTGACAACAATGCTTTTCTTGCTGTAATAATCGAAAATGAGCTCCGAGATGGAATCGTATGAAACTTT
>CAMPBP010000208.1 GCA_946639085.1 uncultured Lachnospiraceae bacterium | reverse complement strand
AAAAAGTTTTCTGATGGCGAATCTGTATCCTGCGCTTCTTAACTTGGTAATACGATTGATGAACGCTTCCTCGGGTTTAACCGCTTTGTCGATAAGAATAACGATCCTTGACGCGGGAGCCTTACATTGTACTTCGATATCTGTGAACAACGAGATATCCGTTACCGGAACAAAAATGTCGGCATCGGGAGAAAGGGTGTTAAGACCCGTATTTTCTATGACTTCAAGACCGTTGATACGTCCTGCGCCGGTATACGCACCGGTTCCAAGTAAGAACGGGTTAAGAAGGAAGTTCTCTCGCTGAGCGAATAATGAGAACGCCTTAACGGCCATATTTTCATCAAAAAGGGGAAGAAGAGCAGCAAACATAGTTTGGATCTCCGTAGCAAATTTTTTATTACATTATTTGACATTTATATAA
Source organism: uncultured Lachnospiraceae bacterium (assembly GCA_946639085.1). GTDB lineage: Bacteria > Bacillota > Clostridia > Lachnospirales > Lachnospiraceae > UBA1258. Next base: position 3,009 of record CAMPBP010000208.1, on the reverse strand, counting down.
TATCATTAAAAATATTTAAAAACAATCAGAAAAAAATAACTGTATTCGAAATATTTTCAGTTACTTCTTTTCATCATAAGAATGCGCTTCACACTCTCGTTTATCCTGTCTTCCGTGATGGTTCCCGCGTTAACGCTTTCAATGATCCCGTCGAAAGCGGCGTAATAATCTTTAGGCATAAGAAGTATATCCGCCCCCGCAATAAATGCCGTTTCAGCTGCCTTGGCGTCGCCGTATTTGTCGGTTATTGCCTGCATGTCCAGGGCATCGGTCACTATAACTTTCGTAAATCCAAGCTCTCCTCTTAATTTGTCGGTTATCAAAACTTTCGACAAAGAAGCCGGCGTATCGTCCCCGGTTACCATCGGTGCGCTTATGTGCGCCACCATCACCATGTCGGTGCCTTCGTTTATCCCGGCTTCAAAAGGTATCATCTCAACTGCCTTTATCTCTTCCCAGGTCTTTAACGTCTCGGCATATTCTTTGTGAGTATCGTTCGTGGTATCGCCATGCCCCGGAAAATGCTTAATACAGCAAAGAACTCCTGCGTCATGAAGCCCGTCTATTACTTTGCAAACCATTCCCGCAGCCACTTTGGGATCGTCGCCGAAGGCTCTTTTACCGATGACCGGATTGTCGGGATTGGTATTTACATCCGCAACCGGAGCAAAATCCGCATCGATCCCGTATTCATGCAAATATCCGCCTATCGTTATCCCCAGTCTGTATGCTTCGCCCTCATCCCCCGCCAAAGCTATCTCTTCCATATCGGGGAATTGCTCCACATCAAAAGCATCGCATTTGGCTATCCTTGCGATGGTACCGCCCTCTTCGTCTATAGCGATGAAGGCTCTTTCATTCATCTTATGAATGTCGGAAGTCAATTTGATAAGTGTCTCTTCATCCTTAAGATTCTTACTGAAAAGAACAAATCCGCCCGCGGGATATTTCTCGTAATTGTCTTTCATCTCCCGGGTGAGGGATCTGACTTTACCCTCTTCGTCGGCGATCAAAGATTCGGGACGTATCCAAAAGAGCATCCCGACTTTTTCCCGCAAAGGCATCGCGGAAATTATCCGATCGTACTCGTCCAAAACCTCCGTAGTCGAAGCCGGATTTTCTTTATCTTCTTTTGTTGTTTCACTTACAAAAACGTCTTTTGCGGTATCCGGCTTTTTTTCGTAACAGCCCGCCAAAAAGATTGATAAAGTAAGGTAAAGCAGGATTGTTGGGAATAATTTTTTCTTTGTACGCCTATTCATCATAAATCTGATCTCGACCGATCTTCTCAAACATGTAAACAGTTGTTTAATAAAAATATGATTTAATTGTATCATAAAATATTCCAACAAAATGATTTTTGCAAATAAACAGGGGGAATTTATGCCAATCTATTCTCTTAGTTCGTTGCTTGCGCTTTTACTGGTTTCGATGGGCACGACGGCGGCATTCATAGGTATCCAGACTCTTAAACGTAATCCAAGATCAACATCCGGACTTATCATGTTCTTAAGTTGTATCTGTGTTTTTTTGTGGGATTTCGGATATGCCTGGATGAGCCAGTGTTACAATGAAGCTTTTGCGATCATTCCGCGAGCGATCGGACTTTTCGGCATTTTTTCATATCTTATCTTCATGTTGAATTATGTCGCTTTCCTTTCCGGCTTCCCCAGACGCATAATGATCCCGTTCAACGTCGCATATTGCAGCATTTCGCTTATCGCCTTTATCGGCATCTCCCAAAGCGATGCCATCCATTTTAAGACAACGGTTCTCGGATATTGGTATTACAGCCACATGAACACCGGCCGTATGCTGCAGCTTATTGCCATGATGATGGCGAACGTCATCTATTATGCGATAATGATCTACTGGAAAAAGAAAACAAAACTGAGGCGCGAACTGTCAATAATCTCGCGCTTTTCATGGCTTGGTATAATCCTCGTGATCGGTTATACTTTCGATACTATTCTTCCCATAATGTTCGAAAAAGTAATGTTCCCCGCCAGCTGTTTTTCGGCGTTTTTTACATCCATTCTTTTGTATTCGATCTCGCAGAAATACAACGTTTTCGGCGCTTCTTCATCAAATGTCGCCAAATACGTTTTCAGAGACGTTACAGTGCCCGTTCTGGTATTTGACATTGCGGGCAGGCTTGTTCTTTTTAACGATCGTGCGCCCAAATATTTTGAGGAAAATCACGATTCCTTGACCGTGCTTACGATCGAAGACCTTTTGAAACCGTACGAACAGGCTGAAAGCATTAAAGAGCAGCTCTCTCAGGAAGCCCTTTTCATAAACGAAAAGACCGGTAATATTTGCAAATTGAACAATACTGTCGTAAACGATAAATTCGGCGATATTATCTATACCATCACGTTCATTCAGGATACGACCGAAGAGCAGAAAGCTTATGAGCAGATGGCCGAAAGCCGTCTTGCCGCAGACGCCGCAAACATGGCAAAAACGAACTTCCTTGCAAACATGTCTCATGAGATTCGAACGCCCATGAACGCGATCATCGGCATGAGCGACATTGTCCTTCAATCGGACCTCGAAGACGAAGAAACAAGAAGTCACGTAGACGACATAAGAAGTGCGGGGCTCAGCCTTCTTGACATAATTAACGACATCCTTGATATTTCCAAGATCGAAGCCGGAAAGTACGACATCGCCCATGAAGAATACGAGCTTCCTTCCATCATTCACGACGTTTCCAACATAGTAAACGTTAAACTTCTGGAATCTCCCGTAAAACTTGTTACTACCGTCGATCCCACCATCCCTATGTACGTTGTGGGCGATATAGTGCGCGTTCGTCAGATCGTCATGAACCTTCTTTCAAACGCTGTCAAGTTCACAAATGTCGGTTCCATCAGGTTCATCATAGGCTGGAACAACAATACGATCGAGCCCGAACTTTCTTTCACCGTAAAAGATACCGGAATAGGTATCAAGAAAGAAAATCTCGATTCAATATTTGAAGCTTTCAACAGAGTGGAAACAAGA
>CAMPBP010000207.1 GCA_946639085.1 uncultured Lachnospiraceae bacterium | reverse complement strand
GCGAAATCCCGAAAGTGTAGTATACTGTGATATGGTAAACACTCCAGATGCCTATGCGGAGCTGCTGGTGGTACTTGCAAAGACCGCCGCAAGGCACAGGTAGTAAACAAACAGGATGGTGACAGACGTGAACATAGTAGTTTTGGCAGGCGGTACAAGTACAGAAAGAGACGTATCTCTCGTATCGGGCGATAAGATATATAACGCACTTAAGAGCGCCGGACACAAAGTTTTGTTACTTGATGTGTTCTTAGGCCTTAAAGTTGACAGTATTGAAGATGTATTTGAAAGAGGTGAAGAGCTTTCCGTAGATGTTAAGCACATCGGCGAAGAAAGTCCCGATCTTGACGCTGTTAAGGCGTTAAGAGAGGATGGCGGAAAAGTTTTCTTTGGCCCTAATGTCCTTGATATATGCAAAAAAGCGGACGTTGTATTCATGGCGCTTCACGGTGAGAACGGCGAGAACGGCAAGGTTCAGGCGGCTTTCGACCTTCACGGGATAAGATACACCGGTACCGATTACGTAAGCTCAGCACTTGCGATGGACAAGGCGCTTGCGAAGGATATATTCAGACTTTACGGCATTCCCACGCCGGAAGGATATTCGCTTTTAAAGGGAGAGAAGGATACGCATACGCCCAAGCTTCCCGTAGTCGTAAAGGTTACGGACGGCGGATCGAGCGTAGGTGTTTATATCGCAAGAACCACCGAGGATTACGAGAAGGCCAAAGTAGCGGCGTTCTCATACGGTCATGAGATCATAGTGGAGCAGTACATTAAGGGAAGAGAGTTTTCCGTTGGCGTCCTTGACGGCGAGGCACTTCCCGTTATCGAGATCGCTCCCAAAGGCGAGTTTTACGATTACAAAACAAAGTATCAGGAAGGTTCCGCCATCGAGACCTGCCCCGCACATCTTTCCAAGGAAGAGTCGGACAAGATGCAGAAGATAGCTCTCGATGTATTCAAGGCGCTCAGGCTTAGTCAGTATGCCAGAATGGACATTATGATGGACGAAAAGGGCGATATGTATTGCCTCGAGGCAAACACTTTGCCCGGAATGACGCCCATGTCGCTTGTTCCTCAGGAGGCTGCTGCCATCGGCATGTCATACGTGGATCTTTGCGAAAAGATAGTTTCAATGGCACTTGATAAGGAGTAATCATTGGCCGAAAAGAAGTTTTTAAGGATCACAGAATATATATTTTTTGGCATTGTGGCAATTGTGATGTTAATAAACGTGGTGCTCGACAATCGCGTTTATTACCTGTACAAAAATAACTGCCCGGTGCCAAATTTTGTTTATGTCGCGGTCTTTGCGGCAGCATTTTTGCTGTTTAAATATCTCGTTGGCTCCGGGAAACCCATCGCCAAACCCGCGCCCGCCGGTTGGAAGGTACTTATCCCGATATTCATTGCTTCGGCACTTGTTTTGGTCTTTCAGCTGTATTACGCTGACAACATATATTTCATGACCGGCTGGGACTGCAAAGAACTGGTCTCGATGGCAAAGGTTCTGGCTTCGGGTTCGGGGAAGATCGGGGATGACCATTATTTTTCTTTGTACCCCAATAACGTATTTCTGACGGCAATATTCGCGTTCATAATGAACAGGCTTGAGAGCGGATATTCTTCACTGATCTATGTGGGAACTATCATAGTAAACGTGACGGGCATTTTCTTTGCGGACACCGTGAGGATGGTCACGAAAAGACGCTCGTTTGTGTATATCTTTTTTGCGCTTTATGTGATACTTACAGGGCTTTCGCCCTGGATAAGCATCCCCTATTCCGACACCTATTCGATCTTTTTCCCGATATTCGCCATATGGCTTTATTTAAAAAAGAACGAAAAAAACATGCCCTACATCTGGTGCCTTACAGCGATCGTCTGCTTTGTGGGTTACTTCATAAAGCCGACCGTTCTCCTTACTTTAATGGTGCTCGTCTTTTTTGAGGTCGTTCATTTTCTTGCCAATCTAAAAGGCATTGAAGGAAAAAGAAAAAAGATCGCAAGCTTCGTGATTCCGCTGATAGCGGGTACGGTTGTGGCGCTTCTGCTGCGTTACGGCGTCGAGGACATGACGGGATTTACGCCCGATAAGACAAGAAGCGTTACGCCGATACACTACTTCATGATGGGACTTAACAAGGAAAGCACCGGCGGATACAATCAGGCGGATGTGAACCTTTCTTTTTCCTATGCTGACGTTAAAGAAAGAAACAGTGAAGACTTTAAAGAGGCCATGAGACGTATAAAAGAAATGCTGCCTTTTAAGATCGTGGGATTTGAAGCCCAGAAGATCCTTAACAACTTTAACGACGGCACCTTTGCGTGGGGCCACGAAGGCGATTTTTACTGGGGATATTACCAAAAAGACAACGATTTTGCGAAGACTGCGAGAAGCTATGTTTATCATACCGGTGACAATTTCGGCAAGTTTGTGGCATTCATGCAATGCTTTTGGATGGGTACACTGTGTCTTTGCATGCTTGTCGTAATAAAGCCAAAAGAGGCGGATTTTAAGAAAAATGCGATAATGATGACGATGCTTGCCATAATGGCATTTTTGACAATATTTGAGGCAAGAGCAAGATATCTTTATCTTTACAGCCCCGTCATTTACTTAACTGCGGCCATTGGGCTCGACAGATTAATCTCAACAAAGGAAACAAAAGATGAAAGCAGTAACGTTTGAAGATATAGTAAAGGCTACCGGCGGTAAGGCGGTGGGAGCTACCGATAAAAAGACGGTCGGCGTCACGATGGATTCGCGTCTGGCGGGAGAGGGCTTTTGTTTTGTGGCGATCAAAGGAGCCAGAACCGACGGGCACGATTATATAAAGGATGTGTTCGAAAAAGGCGCATCGTGTGTGATCTGCGATCATGTCCCCGAGGGCGTTACGGGCGCTTGCGTTGTTGTAAGTGACACCGTAAAAGCACTTCAGGACCTGGCAAGATGGTACAGGTCTATTCTTGACATAAAGGTTGTGGGGATCTCGGGAAGTGTAGGGAAGACCAGCACTAAGGAGATGGTGGCGAGCGTTCTTTCTGCCAAATTCAATGTGCTCAAGACAAGCGGAAACTACAATAACGAGATCGGACTTCCGCTTACGGTTTTGTCGATAGAGGAAGAGCACGAGATCGCGGTGCTTGAGATGGGAATCGAGGATTTCGGTGAGATGAGGCTTCTTGCGGGGATCGCAAAGCCTGATATATGCGTTCTCACAAATATCGGACAGAGCCACTTGGAGAAGCTTGGAACTCGTGACGGCATACTTCGTGCCAAGACCGAGATGTTTGAATTTAGAGATCCCAACGGACCGATCTTCTTAAACGGAGATGACGACAAGCTTTCAACCGTAAAGGACGTTAACGGCACAAAGCCCATGTTCTTCGGATTTAACGATGCTTTTTATTCACATCCTAAGAAGATG
>CAMPBP010000206.1 GCA_946639085.1 uncultured Lachnospiraceae bacterium | reverse complement strand
ACAAACGGTTTTCAAGACCGCCTCGTTATGACCACTTCGATACCTCTCCATAGTCACGCCTTAAATCAGCGCAAAAACTATATTAGCAAAATCATATTCATAAGTCAACAAAAAATCGTGCCCGAAGACAAAAATTTTTCAGCCGTTTCGAAGTCCTCGGATGTAGTGATCTTTATGTTTGAATATGAACCTTCCGTGAGGTGTACGGTGACGTTTGAAAACAGCTCACAGACCTGTGCGTCATCGGTTATTTCAGGAGCTTTTGTGTCGGCGATGGACTTAAAAAGACTGTCGTAAGAAGACTTGATTATTTCATATTTAAAAGTCTGAGGTGTCTGTGCAAGATATACATCGGCTCGGTTGGGCGTAAACTTAACCCCCATTTCACCGTTTGTTATCTTAACCGTATCCTTTGACCTTACGGCGGTAACGCTCGCGCCGTATTTGATCGCATCTTCTCTTGAGCGTTCAAGTATTTCCTTATTAAGAAAAGGTCTTGCGCCGTCCTGAATGTAAACATAGGTCTCGTCATCGGCATCCACCGCCTTAAGGCCTTCGTAAACTGATTCGTACCGCTCATTTCCGCCGGCTATGATGCGAAGAGGTTTCTTTAGACCAAACTGCCTTATAAGTTCTTCGCAGTAAGAAATATCCTCGTGACGCGTCACCAGGATAATCTCATCGATAAAACTCTCGTCTATGCATTTGAGTGAATAATAGATCACGGGCTTGCCGTTTAAAAGGCGGTACTGCTTGGGCATGTCGCCGCCCAGGCGCGTTCCGCTTCCGGCCGCCATCACGATAGCGATGTGTTTCATTATCTGTCTCCGAGTTTGAGTGCGGGAACGGCGTTTAAGTCGTAACCGCTTCTTTGTCCTTTGATGAATTCGTAGTAGCCTGCCGCGCCGATCATGGCCGCGTTGTCCGTACAGAGTATGGGGGAAGGCTTGTAAAAAGAAACCCCTTCCGCCTCCATCGCTTTCGCGACGGATTCTCTTAACGCACTGTTCGATGCGACTCCGCCGGCGAGAGCAAATTTCTTCATGCCGCTTTCACGAACGGCTCTGACGGAATGCTCGGTAAGTACGTCGACGACCGCCTTCTGGAACGAAGCGGCTACGTCCTCAACAACTATCTGCTCTCCCTTCATCTCGCAGGAATTAAGATAGTTTAACACCGCAGACTTAAGTCCGCTGAAAGAAAAGTCGTATTCGGAGCCCACAACTTTAGCTCTGGGGAAAGAGATCGCATCGGGATTGCCCGACTTGGCGACTTTGTCGATCTTGGGGCCTCCGGGATATCCGAGTCCTATCGCTCTGGCTACTTTATCGAAGGCCTCCCCCGCAGCATCGTCGCGGGTGCGGCCGAGTATCTCGTACTCACCGTAATCAAGCACCTTCACAAGATGCGAATGTCCGCCCGATACCACAAGGCAGACAAAAGGAGGTTCGAGATCTTTGTTTTCTATATAATTGGCACTTATGTGTCCTTCGATATGATGAACGCCGATGAGGGGTATGCCGGTGGCAAAAGAAATGGCCTTGGCCTCAGATACGCCTACCAGAAGCGCTCCCACAAGACCCGGACCGTAAGTGACCGCAATCGCATCCATATCTTTTAATGTAACGTTTGCACTTGAAAGCGCTTCCCTTATGACGGGGTTGATGTTCTCGGTGTGCTTTCTTGATGCTATCTCCGGCACAACTCCTCCGTAGATCGTATGAAGATCGATCTGTGAAGATATTACGTTCGAGAGCACTTCGCGGCCGTTCTTTACCACCGCTGCCGCCGTCTCGTCACAGGAGCTTTCTATGGCAAGTATCAGTATATCTTTCATGTCTGGCTTTCCACAGGCTTCCAACCGAATATTCTCCAATGGCTGTTGGAATCCTTCCTTAATATAAACACTTCCTGAATGGGCTTATAGTTCTTGCCCGATTTTATGGTATATACGCACCATATCCTTGCAAATTCGTAGCCGTCTTCTTTGAAGAATTCTACGTCGGTGCTGGCCGAAGGAGCAAAACTTGAAATGGTGTAGTTGTTGAATTTGTATTCCGAGATGTCGTCTTTAAGATCCTGAATGTAATCGTCGTGGGATTTATAATTGGCAAGTTCGGGATCGTAAAGCTTAAGCATCTGATCCGCGAGCAATATAAGCTGCTCGTCGGTGTATTCCTCGTTGTAATAGCATTGGGTGATCTCGCTGAAATACTTGATCACCTCTTTGGGAGTCTGAGGATAGTTCGTTGTTAAGTTACGCTGTAACAGTTCGGTAACCGCGTCGGTCTTAACAGCCGTTTCATCCTCCTTTCCCTTTGCCAGATTTGACATGTGAACCGAGTATGTGACTATCAAAACCGCAAGCACCAGGACAATCAGCACGCCCTTTAAGCTGCTAAGGTTTTTCATTTATTCAGTCTTCCTCAAATAAAAGATCTTTTCTTTGTCCGTCTTTGCTTACGACGGTGTTTTCGAATATCTTCCTAACTTCGTTTTTGTATTCTTCGGGATGATTAAGAGAAGGCGAGAAATGTGTAAGCCACATCTCCTTTACTCCCGCATCCTTTGCCATTTCCGCCGCTTCATAGAAGGTCATGTGCTTGTGCTCTTTTGCCTTCTCAAGTTTGTCGGGCTCGCCGTACATTCCTTCACATATGAAAAGGTCCGCTCCTTTTGCGTTCTCCACAATAAAATCCGTGGGACGGGAATCGGTACAATATGTAAGCTTAAGTCCTTTTCTTGCAGGGCCCAAAACCATATCGGGCGTATATGTTATGCCGTCTATCGTTACATCGTTTCCTTTTTGCAAAGGATTCCATGCTTTAAGCGGAATGTTCTGAGCTTTTGCCCGCTCGGGATCGAACTTCGGGCTTCTGTCCACCACGATGTTGTAGCCGTAACATATAACGTTATGGTTGACTCTGAAGGCTTCTATTTTATATTCACCGAAATCAAACACCTGAAAGTTGTCCTGTATCTCGATGAGAGATATGTCAAAAGGAAGTTCCGGCGCTATCGTACGAAGTGCGGGTACAACTCTTGTAAGTCCTCTGGGACCTATCATAACCACAGGCTCCGTTCTTTCCGCATTACCCAGTGTAAGTAACATTCCCGGAAGTCCGCTTATGTGGTCTGCATGATAATGGGTAAAACAGATAACGTCGATGGGTTTGGGACTAAGCCCCGCCTTTTTCATGGCGACCTGGGTTCCCTCACCGCAATCTATTAAAATGTTGCTGCCGTTGTATCTTGCGATCATAGACGTAAGATAACGGTACGGAAGGGGCATCATTCCGCCCGTTCCCATGAGTATTACTTCTAACATCAGTTTCTCCGTGGTATCCTTAACCAGTACACGTACGCGTCCTCCCTGGGCTGATCGTAAAAGCCTTTGCGTACGCCTGCATTCTCAAATCCGACTGCCTCATACAGTCTTATGGCGG
>CAMPBP010000205.1 GCA_946639085.1 uncultured Lachnospiraceae bacterium | reverse complement strand
ATCGATAGAGTTCGTAAGAGAGTAGTATTTATCAAGCTTTGAGGTGTCAAAATAGATATTTTCACCTGCTTTGTATGCATATCCCTTCTCGAGAAGCACCTCGATCATGTGAATGAACTCGGGAATGCAGTTAGTAGCGGGTTCTATCACATCGGGACGTCGTATATTCAGTTTTTCACAGTCAGAGAAGAACGCATCGGTGTAATATTTCGCGATCTCCATTACCGTTTTGTGTTCTCTCTTTGCACCCTCGACCATTTTATCGTCTCCGGTGTCGGCATCGCTGGTCAGGTGTCCTACGTCGGTGATGTTCATGACACGCTTAACGTCGTAACCTGCGTAACGCAGCGTCCTGTCCAGGATATCTTCCATGATGTAACATCGAAGGTTTCCGATGTGTGCGAAGTGATAAACTGTAGGACCGCACGTATACAGAGAAACTTTGCCTTCAACATTGGGCACAAATTCCTCAACCTTCTTTGTCATCGTGTTGTAGAATTTAATCCGGCTCATGACCGCCTCCGTAAAAATAGATTTAAACCGCCTGAATACAGGTGATTCATTAACTTTGATATCGTAGCAAGAAAGCCACATTTCGTCAAGAATATGTGGTAATATGTATTTATGTACAAAGAAAACGATCTGAAACTTGAATACATAGACGGAAGGCTTTGTCTTATAAAGAATGACACCGTTTTTTACGGCGATTTTTCGAAACTTAAAAAACGTCTTACACATGCCAATCTGACTCATGAGATGCCTGTAAAGGCGTGCAGGATAAAGAATAAGCAGATGCCTGTAAGCGTTCTTGACGCGACGGCGGGAATGGGAGAAGATGCATTGCTTCTTGCCGCCTTCGGTTTTGACGTGACTTTGTACGAAAGAGACGAAACGATATACCGGCTTCTAAGCGACACTTTAGAGCGGGCAAGAGCGGATGAGGTGCTTTTAGGGGCTGTATCGAAGATGAAGCTTTTCTTTGAAGACAGCATCAAAGCGATGAGTGAGCTTAAAGAAAAGCCCGATGTCGTCTATCTCGATCCGATGTTTCCTCTTCGTACAAAGAGCGGACTTGTAAAGAAGAAATTTCAGCTCATACACGACCTTGAGAAACCTTGCGAAGACGAGAAAGAACTGCTTGACGCAGCCTTATCGACCGCGCTTACCCGGGTGGTGATCAAGCGTCCCATAAAAGGCGAATATCTTGCGGGAGTCAAGCCCGACTATTCCATAGAAGGCTCTACCATCAGATACGATTGTATAAACATCAAAGCGAAGGGAGAAACGAAGTGATCACCTACAAATGCAAAAACTGCGGCGGCGAAATGAGCGTAAACGCTTCGGGAGACCTTTATTGTCCGTTCTGCGGCAGCAAGTCCAATTTCTCGGACAAAGAACTTGAAAATTACAAGGCGTTCAGACTCCATATGCTTTCTTATCTGGAAGCACTGGCAAAAGATAAGACCGATGAAAGCGCCACAAGAAAACTTTGGGATTATTCCGAGAGCAGAACGTTTAAGTCATCCGCAGGCGAGGACATCACCGTTATGTACCTTTTCAGAGCCGAGGACGACGGCATTGAGATGCTCATGGCAAGAGACAGCATCATATATGTATTTTCGGCGATAAACAAACATAAAGCGGAGAGTTTTCTTTCTGCCGTATCAAGGATCACTTATCCCGCGGCGGATGTGAAAAACTTAAGCAGATATATCCCCTCCCTTAAGGCCCGCATAGAGCTTGATAACGGAGGACTTTTACTGGCGCTTAACAAGTCGGAAAACATGTATCCTCTCGGTGCCTTTGACAGCTTTGAGTACGAGCATGCAGCGTGGCTGTTGTCGAGACTTGAGAATCTTGCATGCCTTTTTGAATACAACAAGCTGATCCACGGCGGAGTTAAGTTTGAATCGGTATTTGTAAATCCCCTTACCCATGAAGCGGCGGTTTACGGCGGATGGTGGAACGCTGAGTACGGAAAGTACGCAAATTCGGACCTTTCGGACATTCGAAAGGTAATTCTTAAAACACTGGGTCGGCACAAAGAAACCACTCCGAAAGCATTTGTTGATTTCTTGGAGCACGCACCCAAAAGCGATGCATACGATGATTTCGCGGCATGGGATAAAGTAATCGAGGAATCTCTCGGCGGACATAAATTTAAGAAATTTACCATAAAAGAAGGCAAGAAGGAGGTTTGATCTTATGGGATACGGAGCATACAGGAGCAGTGATTGGGCAAAACTTAAGGAAAGCAGGAGCATTACATCCTCTTCGGGCGTCGACCAGGTATTTGTTCAAAAGGAGATGGACGACAAGTTCAATCCCAGATTCATAACCTTCAGAGAGGCGAGAGATTCGGAAGATCATCCCGATTCGACACCCATAATCATAGGCCTTGATGTTACGGGGTCCATGGGATATCTGGCACAGGAGATCGCGCAGAACGCTCTTAACGAGACGATGCTTAAGCTGTATTCGGTTAAACCCGTAAACGATCCTCAGCTTATGTTTGCAGCGATCGGAGACGTGGGTGACAACGCTCCTTTGCAGGTTACTCAGTTTGAATCGGATGTTCGTATAGGTGAGCAGCTTCTCGGTCTGTGGCTTGAACTTTCCGGCAAAGACGCCCCCGAAGATTATGAACTTATTTGGTATTTTGCCGCAAAGCATACAAAGATCGACTGCTTCGAGAAGCGCGGAAAGAAGGGCGTTATCTTTACCATAGGCGATGCGGACGTTCATAAAGATATGAGCAGGCAAGCGGTAAAAGAGATATTTGATGACACGGAACGGGGGATAACTTCTGCCGAGGCGTTAAGACTTGCCAAAGAAAAATATGAAGTGTTCCATATACATATCGTTAAGAACGATGCCACACCCGGTAACCTTAAGGCGCTACTGGGCGGAAGACTTCTTAAGATAACGAGAAACGATGTTTCTGTAATCCCGGACATCATCATCTCGGTACTTAAACTCTTAAACGGAGATAAACTTGACGACGTTTTGGCAGGAGTAAACGAAATGGCGAGACCCATCGTTAAAAATGCCATCAAAAATGTAGTGGTCAACACTTCCGGGAAAGGTATAGTTTTCTGATTGAGACCAAGAGTATTCGCCGTTGTCGGAAGAGGCTACGGTGACGAAGGAAAGGGGCTTGCCACGGATTTCCTGGCAAGCCTTTTTAAAGGAAAAACGTGCGTGGTACGTCATAACGGCGGTGCCCAGTCGGGACATACGGTTGAAAAGCGCTCCGGCGAACGCTTTGTTTTTCATGAGCTTTCCTCGGGATCTTTGTCGGGCGCGGATACTTTGTGGGTAAACACCTTTTTCCCGGATATGTATAAACTCAGTGAAGAAGCGGAGGACTTTAAGGCAGCCTTCGGATATGTTCCGCAAATATATGCAGAGAGCAATACTCCCATCACGCTCATATTTGATGTTCTTTTG
>CAMPBP010000204.1 GCA_946639085.1 uncultured Lachnospiraceae bacterium | reverse complement strand
GTGCTTTTGTTCATCGATAACATCTTCCGTTTCACCCAGGCAGGTTCAGAGGTTTCAACACTTCTCGGACGTATGCCTTCGGCCGTTGGTTATCAGCCCACACTTGCAACTGATATGGGTACTCTTCAGGAGCGTATCACTTCCACAAGAAAGGGTTCCATCACATCCATCCAGGCTGTATACGTACCTGCGGACGACTTAACTGACCCCGCTCCCGCAACAACCTTCACTCACCTTGACGCTACCACCGTTTTGTCGCGTGATATCGCAAGTATGGGTATTTATCCGGCAGTTGATCCTCTTGATTCAACAAGCCGTATCCTTACCCCCGAAGTTGTCGGAGACGAACACTACGAAGTAGCAAGAGCCGTACAGAAGGTTCTTCAGAGATATAAGGAACTTCAGGATATCATCGCCATCATGGGTATGGACGAACTTTCCGAAGAAGACAAGATGACGGTTAACCGTGCAAGAAAGGTACAGCGTTTCCTTTCACAGAGCTTCTCCGTTGCAGAGCAGTTTACCGGTCTTGAAGGTAAGTATGTACCTCTTAAGGAGACGATCAGAGGCTTTAAGATGATCCTTGACGGTGAATGCGATGACATTCCCGAGAGTTGCTTCTTAATGGCAGGTACGATCGACGATGTATTCGAAAAAGCCAAGAAACAGTAAAGGAGGTCGTCTATGAAGACATTTCCGATACGAATCGGTACACCGGACGGCCTGTTGTACGAAGGTAATATCGAGCGCGTCAAGTGCCGTTCAATTACAGGCGACGTAGCCATCCTTGCAGAGCACATTAACTATGTGACCGCGCTTGGTATGGGCGAAGCATTCATAAGACTTGAAGACGGAACCGAAAGACATGCCGCTTGTATCGGCGGAATGTTAAGTGTTATGGACGGTTCCTGTCACCTTCTTGCCACCACATGGGAATGGAAAGAGGACATAGACAGAGAAAGGGCAGAGCGGGCCAAAGAAAAAGCTGAAGCCATCCTTAGAACCGAAGGCATAAGCGATAAAGACTTTGTTATGGCAACTGCCAAGCTTAATCGAGCTCTGGTAAGATTGAGCGTAAAAGAATAATGTAACTTACATGATAAGGAAACATCGAAAGGTGTTTCCTTAGATTCGTTTGGAGGGTAAATCCTTAAATGGCAATCTATACCGTGACACTTAACACGGCAATCGATGTCGTGATAAGCGAAAAAGACTATCTTGAAAAGAACAAAAAGAAAACTGTAAACATTCCCGCGGGAAAGGGCATAAATGTGTCCAGAGCCCTTAAGAGCGCAGGTATCGCGTCCACAGCAATAGCTTTGGTGGGAATAAAGGATGTCAAGCTTTTTAACAGGATAAAAGATGACAAGATCAACGCCATCTTCTTAACGGTCAAGGGAGCCACCAGGAAAAACACTACCATTACGGATACCTCCGACGGCCTTGAGCATCATAAGAAGAGCACCGGGTTTACCGCCTCCGAAGAAGATCTTACGAGAGTATACAACATTCTTCTCGAGAATGTATTTGAAGGCGACTGGGTGATCTTTTCGGGATCTTTACCCAAAGGAATGCCAAGCGATGCATATAAAAGACTCATTATGTTATGTAAGATGAAAGGCGCCTATACGCTCCTTGATTCTTCGGGTGAGGCTTTGATGCTCGGTCTTCAGGCATCGCCCTTTGCTTTAAAACCCAACGAAGAAGAACTTGAAGAGATCACGGGAATGATACCCGAAAACGACGCTGAAACCGAAAAGATCGTAAAGAAGATATCTTCTCTTTACGATATCCCGATCATCCTGGCAACCTTCGGCGAAAAGGGCGGCGTATTGTACTCTTTTGAAAACGACAAGATGTACAAAAACTTCGAGCCCGACAAAGACTTAAAAGTCGTTTCCACAGTCGGAAGCGGAGACTGTTGTGTTGCCGGACTTGTGGTAAGTTTGCTTGAACATTGCAAATGCGAAGAATGCTTAAAGCGTGCGATGGATTATGCACATGCCAACATACACACTTCCATTCCCGGAGTGTTTTACTCGGAAACCTAGAATATGAGGTGACGGTGTGAAGATAATCATAAGAGCCGATGCCAACAAAACGGTATCGATGGGACATGTTATGAGATGCCTTTCGATAGCCGATGCACTTAAGACCTTGGGTGCATCGGTCTTATTTGTCTGCGCCGGAAGCGATGCCAAAGAACTCATCAATAAAAGAGGCTTTGAAGTATCGGTGCTTAATACCGATTTTGATAAGACCTTGGAGGAACTTGATAAGTTTACCGCTCTTATCAAAGAAGTAAACCCCGATCTAATAATATGTGACGGATACTATTTTTCTTCTTTGTACTTTAAAAAGATAAGTAAACTTGCAAAGACCGTTTACCTCGACGATTATTCCAAAGATGCATATCCCGTTGATGTGCTCATCAACTACAACATATATGGTGACTTAACCGACTACGAAGGTATTTATAAAAAGGCGGGCGTAAAGCTTCCCAAGCTCATCCTCGGAACCGATTACGCTCCTTTAAGAAAAGAGTTTATCGACGCAAAACCTATCGAGATAAAGAAAGACGCACCCTATGATGTGCTCGTATCCACGGGAGGTTCCGATTCTTTGCACATAGCAAAGACTGTCGCCGACAGATTCGTGGAAAGTCCCAAGGAAGGAATCAAATTGAACATTCTTGTGGGACCCTTTTCTTCGGACTATGACTACCTTATAAATCTTGAAAAATCTCATCCCGATACCGTGAAGGTATGGTCAAACATAACCGATATGCCGGGCTTTTTGGCAAATTTTGATTATGCCGTAAGCGCCGCGGGAAGCACCACTTACGAACTTTGCCGCATGGGCGTTCCCAGCGTCATCTTCTCCATGGCCGAGAACCAGGATCTTATAAACGAAACATTTGACAAAAAGAATATAATAAAAAGTGCGGGAAATGCCAAAAAGCATTTTGACGATACTATAAACAATCTGCTACACTGTATTTACACAATCGAAGAGTGCTACGAACAAAGGGTTATGTTTTCCGACGCACAGAAAAAGTGTGTGGACGGTAAGGGTGCTTTGAGGATTGCGAACTTTTTGATCAAAGGAGAAGGGAAAAATGAAAAAAACAATTAAAGAGTTCAAAGAATTTATTGCAAAAGGCAATGTTATCGACATGGCAGTCGGTGTCATCATCGGCGGCGCATTCGGCAAGATCGTTACAAGCCTTGTAAACGACGTTTTAATGCCGCTTCTCGGTCTTGCAACCGGCGGAGTTGATTTCTCCACCAAGAAGCTTGTCATGAGTCCCGCAGTCATCGAAGGCGGCGAAGTTGTTAAAGAAGAAGCAGCTCTTTTGTATGGCAGCTTCATCCAGAACATCATCGACTTCTTACTCATCGCTATCTGCATTTTCTTCTTCATCAAGGCTATCAACAAGATGAAGGACAAACTTG
>CAMPBP010000203.1 GCA_946639085.1 uncultured Lachnospiraceae bacterium | reverse complement strand
AGTCTTTTGCATCGTCACTCTTTGATGTAAATCCCAGGTTCTTGGGATCGACGATCCTCTGAGCTCCGGCATTACTTGTCATGATGATGATGGTATTCTTAAAGTTTACTTTTCTTCCCTTGGAATCGGTGATATGACCGTCATCCAGCACCTGTAAGAGAATGTTGAACACATCGGGATGTGCCTTCTCTACTTCGTCAAACAAAACGACGCTGTAAGGGTTTCTTCTTACCTTTTCGGAAAGCTGTCCGCCGTCATCGAATCCTACATATCCGGGAGGTGAACCAATCATCTTCGAAACCGAATGGCTTTCCATGTACTCTGACATATCGACTCTTATAAGCGCATTCTCCGAGCCGAACATAGCCTCTGCCAAAGCCTTTGAAAGTTCGGTCTTACCTACACCGGTGGGACCCAGGAACAAGAATGACCCGATCGGTCGATGAGGGTCCTGGAGGCCTACTCTCTGTCTTCTCATGGCTTTTGCGATACTCTTTACAGCTTCATCCTGTCCGATGACACGCTTATGAAGAATGCTTTCAAGTTTAAGCAGTCTGTCCGATTCTTTTTCCTGAAGCTTCTTAACGGGAACCTTCGTCCACATGGCAACCACGTCGGCGATATTGTTCTCGTCAACGGTTATGGGATTGCTGTCTCCGGCTTTCTGTTCTCTTCTTTCCATGGAAGCAAGCTTCTTTAACAGCTTGTCCTGCTTGCCTCTTAACTCAACGGCCTGAGCATAAGCTTCTATCTTTACGCTTAATGCGATCTGCTTTTCTATCTTTGCGATCTCTTCACGAACCGCAGCGGTCTTATCGGGCTTACCGAGACTCTTGACTCTCGCTGCGGCACCGGCCTCATCCATAAGGTCGATCGCTTTGTCGGGCAGGTATCTGTCGTTAATGTAGCGTGAAGAAAGATGTACCGCTGCCTCTATCGCATCGGGAGTATATTTTACATGATGGTGTTCTTCGTACTTGTGGGCAATTCCGGTAAGTACTCTTATCGCCTCTTCTTCGGTAGGTTCGGAAACCTCAACGGGCTGGAAACGACGCTCAAGTGCCGCATCCTTTTCGATGTACTTTCTGTACTCTGCCATAGTCGTTGCACCGATAAGCTGAAGTTCACCTCTTGAAAGTGCAGGCTTTAACATGTTTGCGGCATCAAGACTTCCCTCTGCTCCGCCCGTACCGATGAGTGTATGGAGCTCATCGAGGAAAAGAATGATATTGCCGTCTTCAATAACTTCGTTTAAAAGTCTTTTTACTCTCTCTTCAAACTCACCTCTGTACTTTGTACCGGCAACAAGACCGGAAAGATCGAGGGTGAGGAGTTTTTTGTTTAAAACCGTAGCGGGAACGTCTTTTGCCGCTATCCTTGCCGCAAGTCCTTCCACCACCGCGGTTTTACCCACGCCGGGCTCCCCCACCAGACAAGGATTGTTCTTCGTACGTCTTGAAAGTATCTGGATCACTCTCGTGATCTCGTCGTTTCTTCCTATAACGGGATCGAGTTTTCCTTCTCTTGCAAGCTGGGTAAGATCTTTGGAATATTGCTTTAAGAAGCTTCCGTCTTTCTTTTTGCGGCTCTTCTTTATCTCGTCTTTTATTGTTGCCTCATCGACACCCATTGCATTGAGGGTATCAACGTAAAGCGTTTGAGGATTTTTTCTGAGTGCCACGATTATCTGCACGGCGCAGCTTGAGGTTTCTTCAAGTATGGCCAAAAGAAGATGCTCCGTACCGACAGAATCGTTGTGATATTTAACCGCAAGTTCCTCGGCGCGCTCGAGCAGTCTTTCTGATTTCGGAGTGATGCCCGGACGTTCTTTTAACATTGTCTGTCCGCCGCCTATGGTAAGATCGCGGATAAGATCCAAAACGCCGTTGTAAGTGATGCCCGCAGCGGTAAGCACGTTATAAGCAACACCGGTGCCTTCCATGATAAGACCAAGCAGTATGTGCTCTCCGCCTATATAGTAGTGCTTTAACTGCGTGGAAATCTTCTTTGCATGTTCAAGAGCCTTCTCGGCTTTTTCCGTATAAGGTAATTTCATCTAGGTGTTTCCCCCCTGTCAATATTCGTCGTATATCGCATCAATGAGAGCGTGCATCTCTTCTCTTTTGATGCCTTTTAGCGTTGCACGCGCGATGATTATCTTAAGTTCTTCGATGATAAGTCGCTTATCTTCGGCTTTGTTTATGTCCACGGCAACAACGGCACCCCGCCTGTCAACTTTTACAAAGCCTTCGTCTTTTAAGACAGTATAAGCTTTGTTGACGGTATGCATATTAATGCCTATGTCCTCGGAAAGTTTGCGTACGCTGGGAAGGACTTCTCCTTCGAGATAGGAACGCGTTGCGATGGCAAGAATTATCTGGTTTTTAAGCTGCATATAAAATGCTTCGTCGCTGTTAAAATCAATCTCAAAGATCATGCCCGATTCTCCGCCGATGATAAAGAAAAAGTGTTATATAAAATATATAACACACCCTATGGAGTGTCAAATAAAAAAAGGGTAAACAAGACACCCTGCGGCATTGCCACAGGGTGTCTTAAAAGCATTTATCAATCGTCGTTATCGAGATTTAAGAATCCGAATTCGATCTCGTCGTCATCGGGGTTGAAGCCCTGAGAATTCTTCTTTGGCATCGGAATCTCTTTAACCTGGTGTGTGGATGAACCTACTACGGAATGAGGTGTTGCCGTTGGAATGACTTTTGTCTCACCGTTGTCGGGTCTTATGATCGTTCCGTCGGGAAGTTTGACTCTTCCGTCCGAAAGCTTAATGCTGCCGTCGGGCTGTCTTACTCCCACAACCGCTCTTTTTATCGTTCCGTCCGGCATACGAACGTGTCCGTCGGGAAGCATGGTAGGTTTATCCGAAACCGCTTTTTCGCGGATGGCATCACCCGCAACTGCGGAAGATGCTCTCGTTTCCGTTTTCTTTGCTCCTACGGTCTCAATCTTGAAATCGTCGTCACGGGAAGAACGGGTCTGAGTTCTTACCGAAGACTGTGAAGAAGTCTTGACCGATGAAGTGCTCTTTACGCTCGAGGGTTTTGACGAATAACTTGAGCTCTTCGAAATAGGCTCTTCCGTTTCATCGTAGCCGTAATACCAGCGTCTGAAGAATATGAAACCAACTCCCGCACCTGCTGCCAAAAGAACAAGCAAAACGATAAGGATGATATTGATAAGTTTCTTGCTCTTTAACTCTTTTTCGTATGTTTCCTTTGCGGTCTCGAGTTCTTTCTTTGCGGAAAGAAGCTCATCGATCTTATTCTTTGTTCCTTCGGTATAATCCTTTAAATACCATACGGGATCGCCGTTGTCGTCAAGATCGTAGGATACTTCATAATCAAGATAAACAGGTTCCGGTTCGGGCTCGGGTTCGGGTTCCGGTTCGGGCTCGGGTTCGGGCTCCTCAACAACCTTGGGAGTAAGTTCTCCGCTGAGGCTTACAAAGTCGCTTCTGATATA
>CAMPBP010000202.1 GCA_946639085.1 uncultured Lachnospiraceae bacterium | reverse complement strand
ATTTCCTGCGGTTCACCCGTAGCAAGTACCTCAATCAAAGTAGCGGGGGATGACTTTGACCTTGCCATCCAGCGTTACATGAAGATCAAGCATAATCTCCTTATCGGTGACAGAACCGCTGAGGATATTAAGATAAAGATAGGAACGGCATTCAAGAGACTCGAGGTTGAGTACATGGACGTTAAAGGACGTAACCTTATAAACGGCCACCCCGACACCATTAAGGTTTCTTCGGATGAGACCCTCGACGCACTTGAGGATCCCTGCAACAACATACTCGATGCCATCCAGAAAGTTTTGGAGCAGACTCCTCCCGAACTTTCGGCAGATATCGCAGACCGCGGTATCGTGCTCACCGGCGGCGGAAGCCTTCTTAACGGTCTTGAAGACCTCATCTCCGACAAGATGGGTATCAATACCGTAACGGCAGAAGACCCCATGACCGCGGTTGCCATCGGTACGGGTAAGTGTGTTGAGTTCCATGCATCGTTCAGACCTGAATTTTAATCGGAATAATACACTAAGTTAAAGGAGCTTTGCCAGATGGTTAAAGGTTTATACACAGCTTATACGGGAATGATAAATGAGCAGCATCGTATGGATACGCTGACCAATAACCTGGCAAACTCCACCACTATCGGTTATAAAAAAGAAGGCGCAACGAGTCAGTCTTTTGACTCGGTGTTCGCCTATAAACTCAAAGACATCTCGGATTCTCCCAACATCCCCAGAAGGATCGGTATCAACACTCCCGGCGTTAAGATTGGTGAGAACTACACAGACTATTCCCAAGGTTCATTCAAGATAACAGACAATCCTACAGACCTCGCTTTATCGGGCGACGGTTTCTTCAACGTTGAATTTACGTCAAAATCCGGTGAAACATCCACTAAATATACAAGAGCAGGTTCTTTCTCCCTTACCACGGAAGGATATCTGGTAACGAAGAACGGCGACTACGTGATCGGTTCAAAAGGTCACATCAAACTCGATCCCACACAGGGAGTCAAGTTCGATTCCATGGGCAACATCTATCAGAACGACGCAAAAGTGGATCAGTTAAAGATCACCGATTTTGAAGATTACGACTATCTTAAAAAGTACGGAGAAAATCTCCTTGAGCCTGTAGAAGGAGCTACTTTCAAGGATGCAACGGCAAAAGTCTATTCCGGATACGTTGAAATGAGTAACGTCAACATCGTAACGGAAATGGTTGATCTTATTGCGATCACCCGTCAGTACGAAGCTAACCAGAAGGTTATCAAGACTATTGATACGACTCTTGAAAAAGCAGCAAATCAGAATGGCAGATTAACCTAAGGAGGTAACTTATGGTAAGAAGTTTATGGACAGCGGCAACAGGTATGCGCGCCGAGCAGACAAACGTCGATACTATCGCACATAACCTGGCAAACGTAAATACGACAGGATACAAGACGGAAGTCAACGAGTTCAAATCGTTGCTCTATCAAACAATACAGACAAAGACCACATCCGCAAACGGTGAGAACAAACCCGTGGGAGCACAGGTAGGTTTGGGCGTTCGTAACGCAGCCATCACATCGATCTTCACGGACGGTGCGCTCCTTGCTTCCGAATCCGATTCCGCATTCGCCCTTTCCGGAAGAGGCTTCTTTGCAGTACAGGGTGAAGACAAGAACACTTACTATACAAGAAACGGTAACTTCAACTGGGCACTCAACAAAGACGGCGGCATCATGCTCACATCAAGTGACGGTCTTCCGGTTCTGGATACCAACGGAAAAGCGATCTCTTTCTCAAAAGATTATGTAGCCAGCAGGATCACCGTAACGGGTGACGGACAGTTCTGCTATCCTGATGAGAAGAACAATCCTCAGCCCCTTGGCATCACCTTCGGAATATTCCAGTTCAACAACCCCGCAGGTCTTGAAAAGAACGATTCCGGACTTTTCTCCCAGACTGCAGCCAGCGGTGCAGCCATGAATGAAGCCACCACTGCAAGACTTGAGAAGACCAAAGTTTCTCAGGGCTATTTGGAAGGCTCAAACGTTCAGGTAGTAGATGAGATGGTAAACCTCATCACCGCCCAGAGAGCATACGAACTTAACGCAAAAGCAATAACGGCTTCGGATGAAATGTTACAGCAGGCGAATAACTTGAGATAATTCTTAAGTTGTTTGAGAGGATTTAGCATATGAACATGGACTTAACTTCAATTCAAAGTGCATATAACGACTTTATAGCGCAGAACGCGAGCAATCTTAAGGCGGACAATATAGCCAAGGACCGCAATTACAAAGCAGCCACCGACGACGAGTTGATGGATGCCTGCAAAAAGTTCGAAGCGTATTTTCTTGAGCAGTGCTTTAAGGAGATGTGGAAGTCTACGGGAGCTACTGAAAGCGACAGTGCAGCAAACAACATGCTTAAAGAGTATTACGAAGAAAATCTCATAAGCGAGCTTGCAACGCAGTCTTCGGAGCACCAGAGTCTCGGACTTGCGCAGATGCTCTACGAACAGATGAAACGCAACTACGATATCTGATTAGTAGCCGCCTGAGGGCGGCTACGATTATCTATAAACGGGGATATACATGGACGTTCTTAAGGGTTATGTAAGCGAAATCACATATTCAGCCCCCAACACCGCATTCAAGGTTTTGAAATTTCAGACGGACGACAGCGAGGAGATCGTTGTCGGCAGTCTTTTTTCCGTTTCCGAAGGCGAGATGCTTGAGATAAACGGCGAATGGACGGTCCATCCCATATATGGCAAGCAGTTTAAAGCCCTTTCTTTTACTTCCATAGAACCCGGCGACGAGGAAGCGATGATAAGATATCTCGGTTCCGGTCTCATAAAGGGTGTGGGTCCCACACTTGCAAAAAGAATAGTCAAGGAATTCGGCAAAGATACTTTTAAAGTTATTGAAGAACAGCCCGAAAGACTTGAGAGGATAAAAGGCATCACGATGCGAAAAGCCCAGGAGATAGGTGTCATGCTCCACGAAAAGAGGGGCTATCGCGATGCACTCATGTTTTTGCAGAAGTTCGGCATCGGCAACAACCTTGCTCTTAAGATCTACTCGGTATATCAGGACAAAGTCTATCGCATTCTTGAGGAGAACCCCTACAGGATTGCCGAGGATATCACGGGCGTAGGCTTTAAGACCGCGGACGATATCGCCAAGAAAGCAGGGGTAAAACCCGACAGCGATTATCGTATAAGAAGCGGCATTTTGTATACCCTTCTTTTGGCCACTAATCAGGGTAATATGTATCTTTTGAGACGCGATCTCGTGGACAAAACCTCTGAAATTATAGGTGTGACGAAAGAAAACATCGAGCCTCACATCGACAATCTTGTACTGGATCGAAAGATCGTATTGAAGAAGCTCGACGGTGAAAAAGATCCGGCGGTATATGCAAAGGGTAATTTCGAAGTCGAAAAGTCCGTTGCCGCGAGATTAAGAACCATTTGCGATCAGTTCTCTCAGACCCAGTGCGGTATCTGTTGCAACTCCA
>CAMPBP010000201.1 GCA_946639085.1 uncultured Lachnospiraceae bacterium | reverse complement strand
AGCGAGATCGATGCATCCTGGGGAGCACAGCGTACGAAGGGTCTTTCAATCATCGGTATTATAAAAGATGTTTTCGGAAAGATATTCAAAGTTAAGAACCGCAAAGTAAACACTTCCCTCATTGAGGAGTTTAAATATCCCAAACTCGGTCCCGGCCAGCTTTGGGACGTTACCGCTGCTGAGGTTGAACGTCTTGGCGGAACTATAATAAAGAATGCAAAAGTCATAAAGGTCCACAAGAACGCAGAAGGTGTTCTTGACAGCCTTACTTATGTGGTAGATTCCGTTGAGCATGAGATGAAGGGTGATTACTTTATCTCTTCCATGCCCATAAAAGACCTTGTGGGGGGCATGAACGATGTTCCCGCAGATCCCGCTCGTATAGCAAAGGGACTTCCTTACAGAGATTACATGACTCTTGGTGTTCTTGTACCCAGGCTTAATCTTGAGAATAAGACCAACCTAAAGACCGTCTCCAACATCGTGCCCGACTGCTGGGTATATGTTCAGGACAGACGCGTTAAGATGGGTCGTTTCCAGATATACAACAACTGGTCACCTTATATGATCAAGGATCTTGAGAATACCGTATGGGTAGGTCTTGAGTATTTTGTTAACGAAGGCGACGAATTCTGGAATATGTCCGAAGAAGAGTTTTCAAAGTTTGGCGTCGAAGAAATGGTCAAACTTAAACTCATCGACAGTGCGGATCAGGTAATTGACACTCATATGGAGAAAGTTAAGAAGGCTTATCCTGCTTACTTTGACACATATGAAGAAATAGATACCCTCGTTGATTATCTTAAGTCCATCGACAATCTTTATTGCGTAGGCCGTAACGGTCAGCACAGATACAACAACATCGACCACTCGATGGTCACTTCCTTCGAGACGGTTAAAAATATCGTTTCGGGCAACAAGAACAAAGACAATATATGGAGTGTAAACACCGAAAAGGAATATCACGAGACTTCGGAAAAAGAGGCTGTCGAAAACGAAGCGGAAGTTGATTAAAACACTTCAAAAATGCGTATCGGAAACCGAAAAAGTGAATATGGTTTTTAAAACTATGTCTTATAAAGCGCGTAACCACGCGCTTTTTCTTTTTTAACATTCTATGAATTTTTGAAAAAAAGTATTGATTTTCTATTCGCCGTATGATAAATTCAACATACAAATTTTCGTAAAGTTTCGAGAAAAGAACAAAACAGGAGGTTTTGGATGTTCAAAAGAGCAAGTGCATTTTTGGCGGCGCTTACATTATTGTTTATCACAGTGTTCAACAGTTCACTGTTTACCATAAAGGCTGAAGCAGCGGGAGGTCCCGTTATAAAGCTTCATTACAACAGAGACGACGCTGAGTATTCAGGCTGGGATGTCTGGATGTGGGAAGAAGGAAAAGACGGCGCGGGTTACGAGTTCGAAGATCTCGGTGGCGACATGGTCGCTACGATGGACGTAACACCCGGAACCAACAAAGTCGGTTTCATCGTTCGCACAAAAGACTGGACAAAAGACGTGGATAAAGATCAGTTCATCGACATATCCGCTGTCGTAAGCGGAACGGTTCACGTATATGTTGAGTCCGGCGTCGAAGGTTACACCGAGGAACAGGGAGACGACGTTGTTGTCGGCATTAAGCTTAAGAGTGCCAAATACGACGGCAAGAACAGGATAAACGTCCTGATGACCGCAGAGATAGACAGAGACATAAGCTCAGTCTTCACGGTCGAAGGAAAAGACGGTGAGATAGAAGTATCCGAAATTAAAAGTGAAGGTGACGGAGCGTACGCAGTTACGCTTGCTAAAGAGCTTTCTTTGTTTAGAAGCTACACAATTACTTTTGAGGAGAATAAGTACAAAGTCATCATGCCCAACATCTACTCTACACCGGAATTTGAATCAGCTTACACCTATCTCGGAGACGACCTTGGATATACATATTCAAAAGAGTCGACGAGTTTCAGAGTTTGGTCACCCACAGCCGAAAGCATAGAGTTAAAACTCTATGAGTCGGGTATACAGTCCAAAGACGATCTTATTGAGACTGTTCCCCTGAAGCCCGACGTAAACGGCACATGGGTAGGCACCGTCGAAGGCGATTTAAACGGTACATATTACGTCTACAGCGTAAGCCTCGACGGCAAAAGTTTTTCGGTCATGGATCCCTATGCCAGATCTTCGGGAGCAAACGGTAAAAGGTCTATGGTACTGGACCTTTCAACTACCGATCCCGAAGGCTGGTCGGATGACCGAAACCCCTTTGAGGGTAAAGGCATTACCGACGCGATAATCTACGAAGCCCACATAAGAGATCTTACCGTAGGTGAAGACAACGGTAACAAAGAACAGGGCAAGTTTTTGGGAATGGTGGAAGAAAACACGGCGACGAGCGAAGGCATCGCCACCGGTCTTTCACACATAATGGAAATGGGAGTTACCCACGTTCATGTTCTTCCGATGTATGATTTCGGTTCTCTTGACGAAACGAACAAATCAAACGGTGTTTACAACTGGGGATACGATCCGGTTAACTACAACATTCCCGAAGGAACATATTCCACCGATCCTTTCAACGGAGAAGTCAGAGTAAAAGAAGTTAAGCAGATGGTCAAAGGATTCCACGACAACGGCATCGCGGTTGTAATGGACGTCGTATACAATCACGTTCACGAAGCGGATTCTTTTTGCATCAATAAACTTGTACCCGGATACTTTTCGAGGATCACCGAGGAAGGAACATATTCTAACGGCTCCGGATGCGGAAACGATACCGCAACGGAAAGATCCATGGTAAAGAAATATATCGTTGACAGTGTTAACTACTGGGCCGACGAATATCACATCGACGGCTTCAGATTCGATCTTGTGGGATTGATGGACACAAATCTTATAAACGAGATCGTTGAGACGGTACGTGCTAAGCACCCCGACACGATCTTTTATGGTGAAGGATGGTCACTTACGACCGTTCCCACCAAGGAGGGGGTTACTCTTGCTACGCAAGAAAACTCAGCCATGACGCCCGGATTCTCGTATTTCAACGACACGATCCGTGACGGTATTAAGGGCAGCGTCTTTAATACGGAGACCGGATTCGTTTCGGGCGCTTCAGGGTATGAAGCAAAGATAAGAAGATGCTTTATCGGTGCCGACAGATGGTGCAAAAGTCCTTCTCAGACGATAAATTATGCTTCGTGCCACGACAACAACACTTTGTACGACAGATTGAGACTTTCTAGGCCGGATGCATCGGATACGGACATTGTAAAGATGAACAATCTTGCAGCCACGATCTATATGCTCTCCGAAGGAACGCCCTTCATGCAGGCAGGTGAGGAGATGCTTCGTACAAAGACAAAAGTTGACGGAACATACGAATCCAACAGTTATGCTTCCGGTGATGAGGTGAACGCCATTGACTGGTCGCTTCTGTCGGAAGAAAAATATGCCGATGTTTATGAATATTACAAAGGGCTCATAAGTTTCAGAAAAGCTCACCCGGCGCTGAGACTTTCCGATGCGTCTCAGGTTTCTTCGCACATT
>CAMPBP010000200.1 GCA_946639085.1 uncultured Lachnospiraceae bacterium | reverse complement strand
TGCAATGGTTTCCAACCTGCTCGTGGTATTGTGCGGCAACCACGATGCTCAGCCGGTAGTTAATTCGGGCAGCCTCTACTGATGGGCGAGAAGAAACAGGTACCCCTTCGTCTTTCCGAAAAGCTTTACGACGACATAGCAAAATGGGCGGAAGATGACTTTAGGTCCGTCAACGGACAGATAGAATATCTTCTTTCCGAATGCGTAAGGCAGAGAAAGAAGAACGGCAAATATGTAGGTGAAGAGATCGATAAGCCGCCGGAATTCGATCTTCACTGAAAAATATACGCAGGCCGAGTTGATTCGACCTGCGTTTTCTTTGTACCAAAATGCTTTTAGTGGTATGATGGAAAAAACACTTTAGGATGTATTTATGGCAAAAGCGATAGTCGGAATGTCGGGCGGCGTGGACAGCGCGGTTACGGCTTATCTTTTAAAAGAAGCGGGTTACGACGTGATCGGCGTGACTTTAAAAATATGGATGAACGAAGAAAACAAGCCGAGCAAGTGCTGCGAGATCGACGATGCGAGAGCGGTGGCAGCACATCTTGACATTCCTTATTATGCGGTAAGCTGTGTTTCGGAGTTCAACACCTGCGTTATCGATCCCTTTGTTGAGGCCTATCTTAAGGGACTTACGCCCAATCCGTGCATCGAATGCAACAGGTTCCTTAAATGGGAGAGGATGCTGGACGCGGCAAAGGTTTACGGTGCGGATTACGTTGCCACCGGACATTACGCGAACATCATAAAGCTGGACAACGGCAGATACACGGTCAAGAAAGCGCTGTATGCGGCAAAAGACCAGACGTACATGCTCTATAAGCTTTCCCAGAATCAGCTGGCATCGACTTTGATGCCCCTTGGCACACTTTCGAAAGATTCGGTTCGCGCCATCGCCGAAAGGGCGGGACTTCCCGTAGCTTCAAAGCCCGATTCCCAGGATATCTGCTTTGTTACCGACGATTCGTATGCCGACTTCATAGAAGATCATGCGAAGAGCCCGATTCCGCCCGAAGGCAATTTCGTGGACGAACAGGGCAACGTGCTTGGAAGACATAAGGGAATCATTCACTACACCATCGGTCAGCGAAAAGGCCTTGGAATAGCCTTCGGAACGCCGATCTACGTTAAAGAGATAAGGCCCGAGACCAACGAAGTCGTTCTTTCCGACGAGGAAGCGATCTTTAACGATACGGTGTACGTAAGAGACGTGAATTATTTAAGCATCGAAGGCTTAAAAGAGGGCGAGAAGCTTAATTGCAACGCGAAGATCAGGTACCGCCACAACGCGGAGCCTGCATATATAGAAGGTATGAAGGACGGTCTTGTGAAGATTGTGTTTGAAAAGCCCGTAAGGGCCGCTACGCCCGGTCAGTCGGCGGTGTTCTACGACAGCGACGAATGTGTTATCGGCGGCGGAATCATAGTGAAGATGTAGCCTTTTTGGCGGGAGGTTGCTTTGTCCAGAGGAGTTAATCAAAAGTACAAGTTTTCATATCTGATGAAAATCATGCTCGAGAAGACCGACGACGAACACGGTCTCACCATGCCCGAGATACTCGAAGAGCTTGAAAAGTACGGTGTTACTGCAGAAAGAAAAAGCATTTATGCCGATTTTCAGGATATGAGCGATAAATTCGGTATCGATATCATCAAGGAGAATGTGGGCCGGGAGACGAAATATCATGTGGGTTCAAGAGAGTTTGAGCTTGCGGAGGTCAAACTGCTCATCGACGCCATCCAGTCTTCGAAGTTCATCACAAAGAACAAATCAAGAGAGCTCATTGCCAAAGTTAAGACGCTTGTGAGCGAGCATCAGGCGAAGCAGCTTCAAAGACAGGTCTTCATAAACGACCGCGTTAAGACGATGAACGAAAGCGTTTATTACAACGTGGACGATATCCATAACGCCATCAACCAGAATAAAAAGATTAAGTTCAAATATTATAAATGGGATATTTCCAAGAAGCTGGTGCCCCGTCACAACGACGAGTGGTTTGTGTTAAGCCCCTGGGCACTTACCTGGGCGGAAGAAAATTATTATCTTCTTGCCTATGATGAGTGGTCCGGAACGATCAAAAACTACCGCGTCGACAAGATGATGAAGATATCTCTGGTGGACGAAGCCAGAGAAGGCAAGGAACTTTTCGATAAGATCGACATGGCAAAGTACTCCGCGGCGACCTTCGGAATGTACAACGGAGAGTCAAAAAAAGTAAAACTTCGCATCGAAAATTCCAAGTGCGGAATATTTTTGGACAGATTTGGTAAAGATATTTCGTTTATACCTGTTGACAAAGAGCACAGTGAATTGTATGTTGATGTTAACGTTAGTCCACAGTTCTTCGGTTGGCTCTTCAGTCTTGGCACCGGAGTTAAACTGATAGGACCGGAAGACGTTGTAAATGAGCTTAAAAAAGCAATAAAACAGTTTGAAAATGTTGGCGCACCTGATTGAAAGAGTGTGTAGACATAGCACAAGGGAAGAAAAGCGGCCGTTTTATACGGTCGCTTTTCTTTTATCTATTATTCATTACCATTCTCTGCTTCAGCGGGTTTTTCCACCAAAGGGAAGGAAAGTATAGCCTTAAAGAGATCTCCGTCGAGAGCAAGTCTTAACTGCCCGTTTTGAAGTTCCGCCAGGCTTCTTGCTATGGAAAGTCCCAGTCCGTTTCCTTCGGTATGTCTTGAGGAATCGCCTCTTGTGAATCGCTCCATAAGTTCTTCTTCGGTCATGTCCAGCGGTTCCTTTGACGTGTTCTTAAAAGTGATAAGAGCACGGTCGGAAAATCTTTCAAGGGAAAGATAAACCCGGGTGCCGGGAAGGGCATATTTGCATATGTTGTTCATGAGGTTATCGAATATCCTCCACATACGTCTTCCGTCGGCCATGATGTAAAGCTCTTCGGGGCTTTCTTTAGTTACAAGAGTAAGATCCGTATTTTTTAACTTTTCTTCGTACTCACCCGATGCCTGTGAGATGAATATCGACGCATCGCAGGGAGCGAGAGCAACGTCCAAGTTGCCCGAAGAAGCCTTTGACGCTTCCACAAGGTCTTCGATAAGTCTCTTTAAACTTTCAGACTGGCGTACCAGCACTTCGGAATACTCGGAAAGCTTCTCGTCATCTTTATCTTTAAGTTCGTTTCCGATCAAAGATGCATAGTTGATTATGGAAGTAAGAGGAGTCTTTATGTCGTGAGAGACATTGGTAATGAGCTCCGTCTTCATTCGTTCACTCTTAAGGCGCGCCTCCAGCGCTTTTGTCATGCCGGTCGCGATACTGTTAAGGATTTCGCCGTGATCCTTAAGATCTAAGATCATTCCCTTTGTATCGGTCTTGTAAGCAAGATTTCCGTTCGCGAGAGCTTTGCCGCCGGTTTCCAGCTTTTTAAGCATATAAGCAATGTACAAAACGATGGGAATGACGACCAGCTTAAGGAAGAACCAGCATATCGCAAATAATTCCTGACTTCCGTCACTTAAGACGATTATAAAGAATTCCCATGCGGCGATCACTGTAACGCCGAGAGTCGTCTTCCAGATAAGAGGTATCTTCTCAATCCCG
>CAMPBP010000199.1 GCA_946639085.1 uncultured Lachnospiraceae bacterium | reverse complement strand
CGCCAACATCATCAAGGGCGGTGAAGCTGCTGTTGAACCTACCAAGGCACGCATACTTGAACTTACAAAGAAATATCCCCTTATCTAAGGGATGAAGAAAAAGGCGAGCGTTTTGGCTCGTCTTTTTTGTGCAACAAATACAAAAAAGGAATCGTTGGTAAATATATACAAAAACTTATGCACAAATATGTAAGAATAGTCTAATTTATGGTTGATTCACTCCGATAACCATGTTATGATTCTTTGGACAACGGACAAGTGTACGCGTATAAAAGACATTCAATTGTCTTGGAAGGGAGCGGGCATGGCAGACAGGACAGACTATTATGTAGTGAAGAAAAAAGCTTTACCTGAAGTTTTGCTAAGCGTTGTGGAAGCAAAACGTTTGCTTGAAACGAGAAAAGTTTCCAACGTTCAGGAAGCGGTCGATGCCGTGGGAATAAGCCGCTCAAGCTTTTATAAGTACAAAGACGATATATTCAGATTTCATGACAATTCACAGGGTACCACCATCACTCTTACGTTTCAGATGGATGACGAACCGGGAATTCTTTCGGATGTCTTGAAGATCATCGCAGATCACGGCGCGAACATTCTTACCATTCATCAATCAATTCCGATCAACGGAACGGCTTCTTTGTCCCTTAGTATACAGATACTGGAGACGACTCACGACGTTGAGGCGATGATATCGATGATGGAAGACAGACGCGGCGTTCACGACGTTCACCTGATAGCAAAAGAATAGAAGAGGATAAGGAAAAGGGTATGATTAATGTAGCAGTTTTCGGATACGGAACGGTAGGTTCCGGAACCGTTGAAGTTTTAATGAATAACGGAGACGTGATCGAAGGATTCGTTCACGATCGCATAAATGTAAAGTCCATACTTGACCTCAGGGATTTCCCCGGAGACAAGTATGAATCAAGGATCGTTCATGATGTGGATGAGATAGTGAACGATCCCGAAATATCCATTATATGTGAAACAATGGGTGGCACCGGAGCCGCTTATAAGTTCACAAAGATGGCACTGGAAGCCGGAAAAAGCGTATGTACCTCCAACAAAGAGATGGTTGCGGCTCACGGCGCAGAGATGATCGCACTTGCAAAGGCACACAACTGCAGCTATAAGTTTGAAGCGAGCGTTGGCGGCGGTATCCCGATCATCCGTCCCTTAGAGACATCACTCACCGCGGATGTGATCCTTTCAGTATGCGGTATCGTAAACGGTACCACAAACTATATGCTTACAAAGATGGACAAAGAGGGTGCCGATTTTGATGCGGTATTAAAAGAGGCACAGGCCAACGGATATGCCGAAGCAGATCCCACGGCTGACATCGAAGGATTCGATGCCTGCAGAAAGATCGCCATCTTAGCGTCTTTGGTATATAAGAAGACGGTTAAATACGAAGACATTCATACCGAAGGTATTAAAAATATATCGGCTCGCGATATGAAATATGCATCGCAGCTTGGAAGAAAAATTAAATTACTTGCCCGCTATGAGAGCAACAACAATATAAGATACGCCATTGTGGCACCTTTCCTGCTTACACCCGACAATCCGCTCTACCATGTGGATGACGTATTTAACGCCATCAAGGTAACGGGAAACATGCTGGGTGAGGCAATGTTTTACGGTAAAGGTGCGGGAAAACTTGCTACCGCAAGCGCCGTGGCATCGGATGTTGTTGAATGTGCCAAGAATATCGGAAAGCATATCGAATGCGAGTTAAGTGAAGAAGTTGTTTCGTTTACGGATCTTGACGTTTCGAAGAAACGTTTCTTTGTTCGTGTCGGCGCAGAAGTTACAGCCGAAGCAAAAGCGGCTCTTCCCGTAGAAGAGGAAGTTAAAGTCGGATTCTACGATGAGTTTGCATTTGTTACAAAGAAGATCAGCGAAGCGGAATTTGAAAAGGCCAAGAACGAACTCGGTACGGGTGTCCTCAATTATATACGTATGGAGGATAGGGAATAAATGAAGTACGTTATTGTTTTATGTGACGGCATGGCAGATGAGCCCATCGCCGACCTTGGCAATAAGACACCGCTTGAATATGCGGATACGCCGAATTTTGACAGACTTGCAAAAAATTCGGAGATAGGTCTTGCCCACACCATTCCGGAAGGAATGAATCCGGGATCGGATACGGCAAACCTTGCGGTTCTCGGATACAATCCCAGACAGTATTACTCGGGAAGATCTCCCCTTGAAGCTTTGTCGATCGGAGTAGCGATGGAAGATACGGATATTGCCATCCGCTGCAACATCGTAACGCTTGAAGAGGCAGATGTACCTTTTGAAGATTTAAAGATTCTTGACCACAGTTCGGGAGAAATATCGACGGAAGACTGCGCGGTACTTCTTAAAGATGTGGCAAAAGAACTTGCAAACGACAGATTTCAGTTTTATGTAGGAACGAGTTACAGACATTGTCTTATAGACAAGAAAGGTTCTGTTACCGACCTTACGCCGCCTCACGATATTCTGACAAAGCGCATAGGCGATTATCTTCCTAAAGAGCCTCTGTACCTTGACATGATGAAGAAAAGTTACGAGATCTTAAAGGATCACCCCATAAATATCGAGCGAAAGAAAAAGGGACTCAATCCCGCAAACTGCTGCTGGTTCTGGGGCGCAGGCACAAAGCCGATGTTGGATCCTTTCAAAGAGAAGACCGGCTTTAACGGAGCAATGATCTCTGCGGTAGACCTTCTTAAGGGTATCGCAGTCGGTGCCGACATGAAGGTTGTCAAAGTCGAAGGAGCAAACGGCGGACTTGAGACCAACTACGAAGGCAAGTGTGATGCTGCGTTTAACGAGCTTAAAAATCCCGATACCGATTTTGTTTACATTCATATCGAAGCTCCCGATGAGATGGGTCATCAGGGAAGCTACGAAAGAAAAGTAAAGGCTATCGAGAATATCGATAAGCGTATTGTGGGACCGCTTTGCAAGAAACTTGACGATGCGGGAATTGATTTCAGAATGATGATCCTTCCCGATCACCCCACACCGGTTCGATTAAGAACCCATACGCCCAATCCCATTCCGTACATGATCTTCGATTCCACGAAAGATCTCGGAAAGAACGGAGAGTACAGCGAGAAATTTGCCGCTACCACAGGCATTGACATAGCCAACGGCTATACTTTGATAAACAGATTATTGTGTAAGGACGGAGAGTAAATGAGTAAAGTAGTAAAATTCGGCGGAAGTTCTTTGGCAAGTGCCGAACAGTTTGTAAAAGTCGGAAATATCATCAAGGCTGACCGTGACAGGAGATATGTTGTTCCTTCGGCTCCCGGAAAGAGATTTCCCAAAGATAAGAAGGTAACGGATATGCTCTATTCCTGTTATGCCACGGCTACGGGAAAAGGCGGTCGCGAAAAGATGATCGCAGAGCTTAACGATATCAAGGCAAGATATACCGAGATCATCACGGGACTTAAGTTAAATGTTTCTCTTGAAGACGATTTCAAGAAGATCGCAGAAGATTTCCTTAACAAGTCGGGAAGAGATTACGCCGCATCCCGCGGTGAGTACTTAAACGGAAAACTTATGGCGGCTTATCTCGGATGGGATTTCATCGA
>CAMPBP010000198.1 GCA_946639085.1 uncultured Lachnospiraceae bacterium | reverse complement strand
TCGTAAAAGAAAGCAAGTTTTGATACGACTCTGCCTTCCCCCGCCTTTAAGTAAAACTGAGGCGTTACGCATTCCTTTATACTTACGGTGGGAAGATCATAAGCTTTTCCTACCGGAAGAAGTCTTTCCTGGAGATTGTAATCGTCCTGGAACACCGAGAAAAGAAGCACTACCGCGGGATTGCCCGGGCCGTTCCAAATCTTTCTTACCAAAGAGTCATAACATCTTCCTTCGGTCTCGTCTCCGGCATCGTTTACCGCAAACTCAACGACCACGAGATCGGGTACGTTCTTTCCGTATTCAAGAACATCCATCTCATATCTTGTAAGTCCAAGTTCCGAAGGAGTTCCTCCCAAACCGGCTTTAACATAATTAACGTTTGTATCGTATTTGACACCCGCAACATCACAAAAGCCTTCGTATGCTTTTCTTGCATAGCAGTTCGTATTGATGGGGATGGCTCCCGCACCCTGTGTTATGGAACCGCCTATAAAAGCTACGCATGTGTCCTTGCCGGACCTCGCTTTTTCGATCGCCTTTTTTACTCTGTATGTGTTGCCCTTTATCATAAGCGACTGCTTTACGATCGCTTTGTATGCTTCCGAGTTAAAATCAACGACCTCTTCTTCTTCGGGTTCGGGTGCGTTGAAGCCGTCATTTAAGTAAAATCTTACAGACGCTTTTGCGGCGATCCCCGGTCTTGAAAATTCAAATCTTATCTGTCCGGGAATATTGTCATCATCCGACCACTCAACTTCATCAAGATTTATAAGATTTTCCGATCCGTCGGCTTTCACCGTTTTTCTTATGGTTGTACCGGAAACGTAAGGGTCTGTGTGACCGTACATCTGAAAACAAAAATCCACATATTCGTTAAGATCTTCGGCCTCTATTGAAACACCGATCTGCCTTATGAGTTTTTTGAAGCCTTCGGTACTGCCCAAAAGAGCGATAATCTCTTCGTCTTCTATGTTTCCCACAAGACGGGCGCTGCTCTCAAGCCTTCCGTCGCTTTCATAGATCGGCTGCATTCCTTTGCCGCCGGGCCATTGCTGCGCGAAAATGTCCTTACCGCGCATTATATAAAACGAAGCGCCTTTTTTGATCGGGTCCTTGGGCGCTTTCGGCTGTAAACTGATATCTGTCATGCTTAAACCCTCCATATTGAATTAATCATAAAAAAACAAGCGATAGTTTTCTTCCTATCGCTTGCCGTAATTTTTTCAATTTATGCTAATACTTTCTGTAATTTCCGCTAAGTGCAAGGAATGCAAAGAAGTACAGACAATTGTCATAATATCTTCGCTCGCCCTTACGAAGCGGAGTGTTGTAAAACGTCGTAAGCCACTCTTTTGAAAGTTCCGTGATACCGGTAACCGCAGCAGTCTCTGCAACTGTAGCCATGAGTCCTACCGGATGAAGTGCTTTGTCACCCGCATATTCATCGCCGGTACGGGTACCGTCTATTTCGTATATACCGAAATCATTTGCTCTCAGATCGTTAATGAGTGCTTTCTGTATCTTTTCGCATGCTGCGAACTGCCCCAGGTCTTCGCCGCCCCAGATATGATCCAGAGAAAGGTTTGCAACCGTTCTGTATGCATCAGAATAGAACCAGTCGTGACGCATATCCATCCAAGGCATGGGCTTCTGAAGAGGACGTCCGTCAAATTCGGCATATTCGGCAGAAAATCCTGTAACGGGATGGCACGCCTTTACAAGATATTCACGGCTTGCCTTCGCTGCTTCTTTAAAAAATTCTCTGTCTTCTTCATATGCACACTCCGCGAAAATATCGTAGAAGTGAGGAAGGTGATATGAAGGATCCGTGAAAGGACAACCGGGAACAAAAAGAATCTGTTTGTTGTCACGGTTAAACATCGGAGCGCCTTCACGTTTCTCGCTTCCTTTGTGAACCATTGCAGAAAGAATCTTTCTTGCTTCCTCGGAGTAATTAAAGATGCCTTCACCGTCACCCCATCTTGCGGATGCAAAGAAAAGCGCCATGGCGTAGTACTCTTCTCCGTCGGGAGCCGGACCGTTTGCATTGGGGGTACCGTTCGTCTGACAAGACCATGCGAAATATCCTTCAGCCCAGCCTTCCGTCATGTACATATATGTCTTTGACCATTTCCATATACGATCAAACTGTTCTTTCATATCAAGCTGCACGCATATCATCATGCCGTAGCTCATGCCTTCTGTTCTGGCATCGTAGTTACCGGTGTCCATGATGTATCCCATGTCTTCACCGGCATCAAAATAGACTTTATCTTCACCGAAGAAATATTCCTGCTTGATCTCTTCAAGCCTTTTTAAAGTCTGTTCGTCGGATATACCGATCTCATTAAAGAAATTTTTGTAATTCATATACTCACCCTGTTTAGGACACCCCGTCCCAATCGCTTAACTAATTTTTGCGTGTGATAACACGTGCTATTTCATCGAAATCCATTCCGTATTCGATGTTGTACGTTCCTACACTTATAACTTTGTCATAACCGTTGTCGCATAAGTATTTGTCAAACTCCACCGCGGATTCGATAAGGCCGGCTTCATATATTCTTCTTGCCACGCTTACGGAGCTGTCGCCTCTGATCACCGTGATCACAACTCCGTCTTCACCGGGGATAAAGCCTCTCTCATCCGAAGGAAGTGGATTTATGGCGGGAGGAGTTACTTCTTCCTCTTTTGTCTCCTCGACGATATCCTTATTTAAAGATTCTTTCTCGCCTTCCTTGTCGGTTTCGCTTTCGTTTATTATAGGCGGAACGGTTTCTTTGTCGGGCTCAATAAATGCCGGTTCTTTATCCGCATCATCGGTTTTGACTGACGTATCTTCCTTCTTGACGTCATCGGTCATTACGGAAGTTGTTTTTTTATCATCTGAAGTTTGCGCCTCTTTTACGGATGATTTTGTTTCTTCTTCCTTGTTAACCGATTCGGTAAGTATCGCCGATTCCGTCATTCCCAGTTCCGCAGCTCGTTTTTTGATTTCCGCATCGCTTAATCTTTCTTTGGAACTGAATCCCAGAACAAGCGCTGCCAAAACAAGTCCCGCGCCTATGCCGCGGGAGTATGACCTTAGATTCATATATTATCCTTTACTTCTTATTGGCAAAAAGATCGATCACGAGTTTAACTTCTCCGACGCCGAGTCCCAATTCTTTGGCAATGGCCATGTTGGATTTGCCCTCTTCGTGCATCTTTCTTATCTGATCGTTCTTATTTTTGCGGCTTTCATTATCTCTGTCAAAATAAAGTTCCACTTCGGGTCCTTTATCCCCACCCTGTACATCCGCATCGTAGTCGGGAACGTTTATCTTCGGAGCCCCTACCGTTTTGCCGGTCACAGGCTTTTTAACCGTCCTCTTGGTTGAAACCTTCTGGGGTTTTAACGGAACAAATTCAGGTTCTTCGGGTTTTGCTTCTTCCGTGATCTCTTCCGAAACGCTTGAAACGCTTGTCAAAAGATCGTTCGTGAACTCTGCCTTTTTGTTAAGCTCTTCGTCTTTTACTTTAAGTATCTCTTCTTTGACTTCAAGCTGCCTGTTCTTCTCTTTTAATTCTTCGTCTTTGATCTTTAAAGCTTCATCCGAGTTCTTAAGCTTTTCACCCTTGT